>NZ_JBKFBD010000042.1:0-41179 GCF_053345975.1 Microbacterium sp. C23T
CCTCCCCGGCCGGCCCCGCAGCGGGGCCGCCGCTGCTCCTGCCGCCGCTACAGCGGCAGGAGCAGCGGCACCATCACGACGCTCACGATGAGCACGAGCACGGTGAACGGCACACCCAGCCGCAGGAAATCGCCGAAGCGGTAGCGTCCGGGCTCGACGACCAGCGTGTTCACGGGCGAGGACACCGGTGTCATGAACGCGGAGGATGCCGCGAGCATCACGATCATCGCGAACGGATACGGCGACGCCCCGAGGTGGTCCGCGGCCGTGATGGCGATCGGGGCCATGAGCACCGCGGTCGCGGTGTTGGACACGAACAGCCCGATGACGGCGGTCGTCACGAAGAGGGCCGCGAGGATCAGCGCGGGGCCCGCACCGCCGAACGCGTTCAGCAGGGCGTCCGCAGCGAGGTCGATGCCGCCCGTCACCTCGAGGGCCTGCGCGAACGGCAGCATGCCCGCGATCAGGAGCAGGGTCGGCCAGTGGATCGAACGGTACGCCGACGGCATGTCGATCGCGCGGAAGAGGCCCATCATGAGCGCGGCGATCAGCGCCGCGATGACGTTCGGGACGATGCCGGTCACCATCAGCACGATCATCACGGCGACGCTCACGAGCGCAAACGGCGCACGGTCGGCGGCCGGCGCGACCTCGTCGCCCTCGGTGGGGAGGTCCATCGGCGCGAAGTCACGGGCCTCCTCGCGGAAACGGTGGATCTCGCTCCAGCCGCCCGTGACCAGGAGCGTGTCGCCCGCGCGGAGTCGCCGGTCGCTGAAGTCCTCACCGGCCGCGTGCCCCGCGTGCCGCACGCCGAGCACCGTCACCTCGTACTCGGTCCGGAAGCGCAGTTCACGGATGCTGCGCCCCATGGCCCGCGAGTCGGGAGTGACGATCACCTCCGCCATGCCGACCTGTCGCGCGTAGGAGTCGAAGAAGTCGCCCACGACATCGAGCCGTTCGAGATCGAGACGCCGGCACTCGGCCGGCGACGGCGAGATGTCGAGCACGAGGGTGTCGCCGCGCTGCACGATCGTCTCGCCGGCGGTGGTAAGCGTGGTCCCGCGCAGGAAGCGGTTTCGCTCGAGGCCGAGGACCGAGCTCAGCGAGGGCGCGAGATCCGCCGCGGCGAGGGGGCGGCCGATCAGCGGCGACGCGGCGCCGACGCGATAGCGCCCGGTGCGGCTGTCGACGCCGTATTCGGCGGTGAGGCTGCGGAACGTGCGGCGCTCGCGCCCGGACGCCCCGCGCTCGTCGCCGAGGAACCGGCGCGCCAGGAGGATGTAGCCGATGCCGAGCGCCAGGATCACGAGGCCGAACGGGGTGACGCTGAAGAAGCCGAAGCCGTCGAGGCCCACGCGGCGCAGCTCCGCGTCGACGACGAGGTTGGGTGCGGTGGCGATGAGCGTGAGCATGCCGCTCATGAGGCCGGCCATGCTGAGCGGCATCATGAGCTGCCGGGGCGACAGGCCGGTCCGCGCCGCGATGCTCAGCACCACCGGGATGAAGATGGCCACCACGCCGGTCGAGCTCATCACCGCCCCGAGCGCGGCGACCGACAGCATGAGCAGCACGATGAGCCGCGGGGTGCTCCTCCCCGCGTGCGCCGAGAGCCAGTCGCCCAGGCGATAGGTCACCCCCGTGCGCGAGAGACCCTCGCCCACCACGAACAGTGCGGCGATGAGGATCACGTTCGGGTCGGCGAAGCCCGCGAGCGTCTCGGGCACCGTCAGCACGCCGGTGAGCGGCAGGGCGACGATGACGAGCACCGCCACCGCGTCCATCCGGGGCCGGCCGATCGCGAACAGCGCGATCGTGATCGCCAGCAGCACGAGGACCAGGATCAGCTCGCCGCTCATCGCATCTCCGCCCGCGGGCCGGGGTCGCAGCATCCGCCCGCTCTGCGCATGCTATCGACGTGCCTGCGTCCACATCACGTGATCTCGCCGAGATCACCCGTCGTTCACGTGCGGAACGGGTGGTCTCGGCGAGATCACATGATGTGGTCGGCGCAGCGGCGCCGGGTCACTCGTCGCGGGTCGCCTGCCAGACGGCGCGGCGCGCGGCCTGCTGCTCGGGGTCGGGCACGGGCAGTGACGCGAGGAGGCGCTTCGTGTAGTCGTCGTGCGGGTCGGTCAGCACCTGCACCGTCGTCCCCTGCTCGCGGATCTCGCCGTGCCGGAGCACGATCACGCGGTCGGCGACCTGGTCGATGACGGCGAGGTCGTGGCTGATGAACAGCGACGCGAAACCGAACTCGCGCTGCAGTTCGGCGAACAGCTCGAGCACACGCGCCTGCACCGAGACGTCCAGCGCGCTCGTGGGCTCGTCGGCGATGAGCAGCTTCGGGTTGAGGATGAGCGCCCGCGCGAGAGAGGCGCGCTGGCGCTGGCCGCCCGAAAGCTCGTGCGGGTACCGGTCGCCGTACGCGGTGGGCAGGTGCACGGCGTCGAGCAGCTCGTCGACGCGCGCCCGGGCGTTCTGGGCCGACGAGTTGCGCCGGTGCACCACGAGCGGCTCGGCGATGCACTCGGCGATCGTGAGCAGCGGGTTGAAGCTCGTCGCGGGGTCCTGGAAGACGAACCCGATGTCGGGCCGGAGCTTCGCGAGGTGACGGGACTTCACGCCCTTGAGCTCCTGCCCGAGCACCGTGAGCGAGCCGCCGAGGACCTCGGTGAGGCCCACCATCGCGCGGCCGATCGTCGTCTTGCCGGAGCCCGACTCGCCGACCAGGCCCAGCACCTCGCCGGGGGCGATCCAGAAGTCGACGCCCTTCACGGCGACGACGCCCGGCGAGCCGAAGCGGCCCGGGTAGCCGATCTGCACCTTCTTCGCGACGACGAGGCTGCCCGCCGGTGGCTCCGTGGGCGCGGGCGCCGCGGGATCCTGCGTCGCGCTCTTGCCCCGGCCCACATGGGGCACCGCCTCGAGCAGGGACTTCGTGTAGTCCTCGCTCGGGGCGGCGAACAACTCGCGCACCGGTGCCTGCTCGACGATGTCGCCCCGGTACATCACGACGACGCGGTCGGCGAGGTCGGCGACCACGCCCATGTTGTGGGTGATCAGCACGATCGTGGCGCCGAACTCGTCGCGGCACGCACGCAAGAGCTCGAGGATCTCGGCCTGCACGGTGACGTCGAGTGCGGTCGTCGGCTCGTCGGCGATGATGAGCTTCGCGTCGAGGACCAGCGCCATCGCGATCACGACGCGCTGCTTCTGCCCGCCCGAGAACTGGTGGGGATAGTCGTCGACCCGCGTCTCGGGGTCGGGGATGCCGACCTTCCGGAGGATCTCGACCGCCTTCGCCTTCGCCTCGGATTTCGACAACTTCTCGTGCGCGCGCAGTCCTTCGGCGATCTGGAACCCGATCGTGAACACCGGGTTCAGCGCCGTCGAGGGCTCCTGGAACACCATCGCGGCGTCCCGACCGCGCATCTCCTGCAATTGGTCGTGCGACGCGTGCACGACATCGGTCTCACCGCCGTCGCGGCCGCGGATCAGCACGGCGCCCGACAGCGTCGCCGTCTCGGGGAGCAGCCCCAGCAGCGTGTTCGCCGTGACGGTCTTGCCCGATCCGGATTCGCCGACGATGGCGAGCACCTCGCCGGCCCGCGCCTCGAGGCTGATGCCGGTGACCGCCTTGACGGGCTCCGCGTCGGTCGCGAAGGTGACGTGCAGATCGCGGATCGACGCGACGGCCGGGATCCGGTCGTCGTGCGTGGTCTGAGGACTCATGCGGCACCTCCGGCGCGGCGACGGCGGCGCAGCCGCGGATCGCTGAGATCGTTGAGGCTCTCGCCCACCAGGGTGATGCCGAGGACGACGAGCACGATGGCGACGCCGGGCGGGATCGACGTCCACCAGATGCCGCTGGAGGCGTCCGCGACGGACCGGTTGAGGTCGTAGCCCCATTCGGCCGCTGCCGTGGCATCGATGCCGAAGCCCAGGAAGCCGAGTCCGGCCAGGGTCAGCAGCGCCTCGGACGCGTTGAGGGTCACGATCACCGGGATCGAGCGCAGCGAGTTGCGCAGCACGTGACGCGTGAGGATCCGACGTGTCGGCACACCGATGACGCGCGCCGACTCCACGAAGGGTTCGGCCTTGATCCGCACGACGTCGGCGCGGATGACGCGGAAGTACTGCGGCACGAACACGACGGTGATCGCGATCGCCGCCGACAGGATGCCGCTCCACAGCGTCGAGCGGCCGCCCGAGATGACGATCGAGATGACGATCGCCAGCAGCAGCGAGGGGAACGAGTAGATCGCGTCCGCGATGACGACGAAGATGCGGTCGAGCCATCCGCCGAAGTACCCGCTGAGCAGGCCGATCGCGATCCCGAGGAAGATCGAGAACAGGATCGCGCAGAGGATCGCGAGGATCGCGGTCTGGGCGCCCCAGATCGTCCGCGAGAACACGTCGAAGCCGCCCACGGTCGTGCCCCAGATGTTCATGGGGTTCGGCGGCTGCTGTGTGCCGAACTTCACGCCGTCGACGCTGCGCTGCGCCCAGCTGTACGGCGCGATCCACGGCGCGAACACCGCGACGAGCACGAAGACCGTGAGGATGACGAGTCCGGCGACGAGCATGAAGCGCTGCAGGCCCACGCTCTGACGCAGCTGCGAGACGACCGGGATGCGGTCGCGCAGGGGCGTCTTGCGCGTCGTGAGCTGTGTGGCGCCATCGGACGTCGCGACGGGAGCCGGGGCCTCGGCGGCCGGGGTGGTGGGTTCGCTGGACATCAGTACCTCACCCGCGGGTCGATGAGCACCGCGACGATGTCGACGATGAAGTTCGTGACGGCGACGATGACAGCGATCATGATGACGATGCCCTGCACCGCGACGAAGTCCCGCGCCAGGATGTACTGCGCGAGATGGAACCCGATGCCCTTCCATTCGAAGGACGTCTCGGTGAGCACGGCGCCGGCCAGCAGCAGGCCGATCTGCAGGCCGATGACCGTCACGATCGGGATGAGCGCCGGACGATAGGCGTGCTTGGTGAGCAGCCGGTACTCGCCCACGCCGCGCGAGCGCGCCGAGGTGACGTACTGGGCTCCGAGCGTGCCGATCACGTTCGTGCGCACCAGCCGCAGGAACACCCCGGCCGTCAGCAGGCCGAGCGCGAGGCCGGGCAGGATGGCGTGCCACAGCACGTCGCCGACCGCATCAGGACTGCCGAGGCGGATGGCGTCGATGAGGTAGATGCCCGTCGGATTCTCGAGCGACTGCAGCTGCAGCTCGGTGCGCGTCGAGGCGCGACCGGCGACCGGCAGCCAGCCGAGCCAGGCCGAGAAGACGAGCTTGAGCAGGATCGCGACGAAGAAGATGGGCGTGGCGTAGGTGAGGATCGCACCGATCCGCAGCACCGCGTCGGGCCAGCGGTCCCGCAGGCGCGCGGCGACGAGGCCCAGCGGGATGCCCACGAGGAACGCGACGATGAGCGCGTAGATCGCGAGCTCGAGCGTCGCGGCGCCGAACTGCAGCAGGATCTGGCTCACCGCCTGGTTGTCGGTGAGCGTGGTGCCGAAGTCGCCCCGGAAGACCCCGAAGATGTACTCGAAGTACTGGACGATGAGGGGCCGGTCGTACCCGGCGGCGTGGATGCGCTCGGCGAGCTGATCCGGAGGCAGCCGGCCGCCGAGGGCAGCCGTGATGGGATCACCGGTGATCCGCGTGAGGAAGAAGACGACGGTCACCAGGATGATGACCGTGGGGAAGATGAGGAAGAAGCGGATCAGGATGTAGCGCCAGAGTCCGCTGCCCTTTGCGGAGACGAGCGGGTCGGCGGTGACCGCTTCTTCGGCCGCGAGAACCATGCGTGAGCCTTAAGGGTATGGCGCGGGCCGGGGCCGGGCTCCGGAGCGGAACTCTCGTCCGCCCGGCGCCCGGCCTGCCGGCCCGCGCTGGGTACTACTGCTTGTTCAGCGGCGCGTAGCGGAACTTGAACGAGCCGTCGAGCGTTGCGCCGTCGACGTCGGCGCCGACGATCGCGATCTGCGTGCCCTGGAGCAGCGGCAGCGTCGAGATGTCCTGGGCGACGAGCTGCTGGATCTGGTTCAGCTCCTCCTCGCGCTTGCCCTTGTCGGTCTCGGACGCCTGGGTGGCCAGGAGCTCCTGCACCTGCGGGTTGTCGTAGTGGTTCGCCAGGAAGTTGTCCTTGACGAAGAACGGCACCAGGAAGTTCGACGCGTCGGAGTAGTCCGGGAACCAGCCGAGCTGGTACGCGGGGTACACGTCGGCCGTGCGGTCCTTCTGGTACTGCACCCACTCGGTCTGCTGCAGGTTGACGGTGAACAGGCCGCCCTCTTCGAGCTGCGACTTGACCGCGGCGTACTCGTCACCCGACGAGGGGCCGTAGTGGTCGCCGTTGTACTGCAGGTTGAGCTCCACCGGGGTCGTGACGCCTGCCGCCTCGAGGGTGGACTTGGCCTTGTCGACGTCCGGCGCTCCGCTGCCGTCGCCGTAGAGCTCCTTGAAGGGCTCGGCGGCACCGGTCAGGCCCTGCGGGACGAAGGAGTACAGGGGGGTGTAGGTGCCCTTGTAGACGTCGGTCGACAGCTCGTCGCGGTCGATCAGGTCGGCCGCCGCCTGACGGACGGCGAGCGACTTCGCCGCGTCGGCCTCGGACGTCGTCGCGCCGTACGGCATCGTGTTGAAGTTGAACACGATGTAGCGGGTCTCGCCGCCGGGGCCGTCGACCACCTTGACCTTGTCGTTCTTCGACAGGTCGTCGATGTCGGTCGCCGAGAGGCTGCGGTACGCCACGTCGATGTCGCCGTTGCCGATGTCGAGCTTCAGGTTCGAGGGGTCGGCGTAGTACTTGACCGAGATCCCGGAGTTCTCCGGGGCACCCAGGGCGCCCTGGTAGTCGGCGTACGGCGAGTACGAGATGAGCTCGTTGACCTTGTACGAATCGATGACGTACTGGCCGGCGAAGGCCTTGCCCTCGACGATGTCGTTGTCAGGCGTCACGGCGTCGGCCGAGAAGACCTCCTCGTCGACGATCGGGGCGGCGGGGCTGGAGAGGATCTGCTCCCAGGTCTGGTCGTTCTCGCTCTTGAGCGTGAAGACGACCGTGGTGTCATCGGGCGCGTCGACGCTCTCCATGCCGCTGAGGAGCGACGACGGACCGTTCGGGTCGGCGATCGCGAGCTGGCGTTCGAACGTGAACTTGACGTCCGAGGCGGTGAGGTCGTGGCCGTTCGCGAACTTCAGGCCCTCCTTGAGCTTCACCGTGTATTCGGTGGGCGACGTGAACTCGCCGGACTCGGCGATGTCCGGCGTGACGTCGGCCGTGCCGTACGCGCTGTTGAAGAGGAACGGGTAGATCTGGTTCATCACCGCGAACGAGCCGTTGTCGTACGAACCCGCCGGGTCGATCGACGTGATCTTGTCCGTCGTGCCGACGATGAGCGGCTCACCCGAGGCGTCGCCTCCGCCGGTGCTTCCGCCGTTCCCGCCGCCACCGGCGCAACCGGCCAGGAGGAGTGCCGAGGCGCCGAAGGCGCCGATCGCGAGGCCGATGCGGCCGCGCGTGCTGTGGTGCAGTGACATAAGTGCTACCTCTGCGTAGTGGTGTCAGTCGCGTCAGATGGTCGCGGCCAGAGGCTATCTTCACCCTGCGGGAGCGTTACGGCAATCCAGTAAACGATTCGTAACCAGAACGAAACCCGCCCGCGATCGAGCCGGATGCCCTCTCTACGCCTGTTCAGCTGGGCGAACTGCCCCCTGACTGCTCCGGTCCGAGGCCGAAATGCACGAGCTCTTCGCCGTCGAGCATGCGGCTGCGGATGATGAACCGGTTGCCCGTCGGACCCTCCACGCTGAAGCCCGCGCCCCTGCCGGGAACGACGTCGATGGTGAGGTGGGTGTACTTCCAGTACTCGAACTGGGCCTCCGAGATGAGGACCTCGATCGGGTCGTCCAGGCCGACGTCGAGGTCGCCCAGCCGCACGTCGGAGGGACCGACGATGAACATGCCGATCGGGAAGCACATCGGGGCGCTGCCGTCACAGCAGCCGCCGGACTGGTGGAACATCAGCCTGCCGTGCTGCGCCGTGAGCTGCCGCAGCAGGGCGGCCGCAGCATCCGTCACGGCCACCCTGCTGAAGTACTTCGTGTCTGACATGGCAGCTCAGAAGAAGCCCATGGCTCCGTCGGCGTACGACACCAGCAGGTTCTTGGTCTGCTGGTAGTGGTCGAGCATCTTGAGGTGGTTCTCGCGGCCGATGCCCGACTGCTTGTACCCGCCGAAGGCCGCGTGCGCGGGGTACTGGTGGTACGTGTTCGTCCAGACGCGGCCCGCCTCGATCGCCCGTCCGGCGCGATAGGCGGTGTCGCCGGAACGGCTCCAGACGCCGGCGCCGAGGCCGTAGAGGGTGTCATTGGCGATCGAGATGGCGTCGTCGAAGTCGTCGAACGACGTGACCGAGACGACGGGTCCGAAGATCTCCTCCTGGAAGATGCGCATGTCGTTCGTGCCCTCGAAGACCGTCGGCGCGACGTAGTAGCCGCCCGACAGCTCGCCGCCGAGATCGACGCGCTCACCGCCGGCGAGCAGCTTCGCGCCGCCCGCCTTGCCGATCTCGATGTACGACAGGATTTTTTCGAGCTGGTCGTTCGACGCCTGCGCGCCGATCATCGTCGCAGGATCCAGCGGGTTGCCCTGCACGATCTTGCCGACACGGCCGAGGGCGTCGCCGAGGAAGCCGTCGTAGATCGAGCGCTGGATGAGCGCGCGCGACGGGCATGTGCAGACCTCGCCCTGGTTCAGGGCGAACAGCGTGAAGCCCTCGAGCGCCTTGTCGTAGTAGGAGTCGTCGGTGGAGCGGGCGACGTCCTCGAAGAAGACGTTGGCGCTCTTTCCCCCAAGCTCGAGCGTCACCGGGATGAGGTTCTGCGACGCGTACTGCATGATGAGGCGGCCGGTGGTGGTCTCGCCCGTGAACGCGACCTTGCGGATGCGCTTGTGCTGCGCGAGCGGCGCGCCCGCCTCGATGCCGAAGCCGTTGACGATGTTGACGACGCCCGCGGGCAGCAGATCGCCGATGATCTCGAAGAGGAACAGGATCGACGCCGGGGTCTGCTCGGCGGGCTTCAGCACGACGCAGTTGCCGGCGGCGAGCGCCGGGGCCAGCTTCCATGTGGCCATGAGGATCGGGAAGTTCCAGGGGATGATCTGGCCGACCACGCCCAGCGGCTCGTGGAAGTGGTACGCCACCGTGTCTTCGTCGAGCTGGCTGAGCGAGCCCTCCTGCCCGCGCAGCACGCCCGCGAAGTAGCGGAAGTGGTCCACGGCGAGCGGGATGTCGGCGGCCAGCGTCTCGCGGACCGGCTTGCCGTTCTCCCACGTCTCGGCGACGGCGATGCGCTCCAGATTCTGCTCGATGCGATCGGCGATCTTGTTGAGGATCACGGCGCGCTCGGCGGGCGTCGTCCGCTTCCAGGACTCGAACGCCTTCCACGCGACGTCCACCGCGCGGTCGACGTCTTCGACGGTGCCGCGGCCGACCTCGGTGAAGGGCTTCCCGGTGACGGGCGTGATGTTCTCGAAGTACTGGCCCCTGATCGGCTCGACGAACTCGCCGCCGATGTAGTGCCCGTATCGGGGACGGTAGTCGGCGATCGATCCTCGCTGCCCGGGTGCGGCGTAGACGCTCGAGACGCCCTCTTCGACGATGGTCATTGCTGGTCTCCTTCGACGCTTCGCGACGGTCGTCGTCGCGTGTCACCGAAGGTAGGCGGCGCAACGTTGCACAACGTTGCGTCCGCACTCAGAGGTCGGCTTCGAGCCTCTCGATGCGGGTCACGAGGCCGGCGCGGCGGGGCGAGCGGGCGGGCAGCATCGACAGGCACAGCCGGAGCAGCGGGGCGTCGTCGGCGGCGGCATCCGTCTCGGCGAAGGCGAGGAGGACGTCGACGGATGCCTCGGCCATGAGTGCCTCGCGCAGCGCGACCCGGACGGTGTCGCGGAACTCCTCCACCCCGGGCGCGACCGAGTCGGGGAGCACGTCGCCGCGGTAGGCGGCCAGTGCGACGCGATGCGCACCGCGGTCGAGGAGCGACAGCACCTGATGCGCATCGGTCTCGACCTCGACGCCGAGCCGGTACGGGCGGGACTCGGGAACGAGAGCGGGGGCGGCGGTCGTGAGCGTCTTGCGGAGGCGCACCATCTCGGCGCGGAGGGTCACGGATGCCGCATCCCCCGCGCTTTCGCCGTACACGAGGTCGCCGAGCCGCTCGGCCGACAGGCCCTGGCGGTGGACTGCGAGCATGAGCAGCAGCTCGGCGTGGCGCGGACCGAGCTCGGACACCGTCTCGAACCCCTCGCCCGTGACCTCGAGCTGGGCGCGGTCGCGGCCCAGCACCCGCAGCACCGCCCGCGTGGGCTCCACCCGCCGGGCGGGCGCGCGACGTGCGGGTCGCGGCGGCTCCGCCCGGGCCCGGAGGCGCGCGACCAGGAGCTCTCCCTCGATCGCCCGGGCCGTGGCATCCACCAGCAGCTGCGCCTGCGGGGTGACGGCCTCGAGGCCGCCGGTCACGTCGATCACGCCGAGGATGCGGCGCGTCTCGGGATCGTGCACGGGCGCGGCGCTGCACGACCACGGCTGCACGAGCCGGTTGAAGTGCTCGGCGCCGGTGATCTGCACGGAACGGTCGAGCGTGATCGCGGTGCCGGGCGCGGCAGTGCCGACGGAGTCCTCCGACCAGTTCGCGCCCTCGACGAATCCCATGTCGCCCGTGAGACGCCGCACGTTGCGGTCGCCCTCCACCCACAAGAGGCGCCCGGATGCGTCGCCCACCGCGACGACGACGCCGGAATCGGATGCCTCGCCCGGCAGCAGCAGGCCGCGCACCATGTCGATCACCGCGGCGAGCGGGTGGGCGCGGCGGTACGCCTCGAGCTCCTCGGCCGTCAGATCGAGGGGCGGCAGCGCCTCCGCCCCGACGAGGCTGTCGAGGGAGCGGCGCCACGAGTCGCGCACCAGCAGCCGGACGTCGCGCAGTCGCTCGTCGGCGGCGTTGCCCGCCACGAGCTCCTCGTGGGCGCGCTCGATCAGCAGGCGGGAGGTCTCGGGCGACACCTCGCGGCGCTGCGACCAGGATGATGACACGGCGGCTCCGATCGACGTCGGTGGAGCGTGCCTCCAGTGTAGGTGCGGGCGGTGCTACGCCGCCGCGGTGGTGACCTTCGCGCGCAGCGGCATGAGCGCGCCGGCGACCTGGTCGATCGCGTCGGCGTCGACACCCGCCTCGGCGAGCGCCGCGGCCGCGTGGGAGATGACGCGGTCGAAGTCGGCGTCGGAGATGCCGCGACCGGCGTGGGCGACGCCGAGGTCCTTGCCCTTGTACCCGTCCGGACCGCCGGCCGCCGCGGCGAGGAAGAGCGCCATGTGGCGCTTCTGCTCGATCATGCGGGTGTGCTCGAAGAAGGGGGCCAGAGTCTCGTCGGCCATGATGCGGCTGTAGAGGCCGTCGACCACCGCGGCGATGCCCGCGCCTTCGCCGAGACGCTGGTACAGGGTCGCTTCGCTCGTGTCAGTCATGCGGATGCTCCGATCGTGAGGAGGGGGATGTCATCGTGCGGTCGTTCAGTATTCGAAGTCGCTGCGTCGCCGGCGGCCGCCCTCGTCCGAGGAGTCCGCAGGGGCGGGGGGGGGGGGGGGGGGGCGGGGGCGCCGCCGGCGCCGGCGCCGGCGAGGCCGGCGGGGCCGTTCGCGCCGGGGTGGCGCCAAGGCGTCCGAGTTCCCGTTCGATCGACTCCAGCAGCGAGTGCACCTGCGCGGTGGCCATACGCGCGAACTGGCGGGCGCGCACGACATCGTCCGGCGAAGCGGGACCTGCGACCCCGAGGTCGTCGGTCGCGAACGCGAGGGCGGGCGACCGGTCCGCGGTCCACGGCGGGGATGCGGAGGCGGATGCGGGGGCGGCTGCGCCTGCCGCGGGGGCGCCGGCCGTGGCCGCCGCGACCTGAGCCGGGTGCGCCGCCGCTTCCTTCTCGATCGAGTGGGCGACCTGCTGGGCCCGCTCGACGATCTCGCGGTACTGCTTGCGCGCGGTCTCGATGAGGTCACGGGCGTACGACTCGGCCTCGGCGACGGCGTCGTCGGCGATGCGCTGCGCGCTGCTGAGCAGCAGCACGGCGCGGCTCGAGATCTCGCCCTCGTCCGCGCTCACGCCGCTCGCGGTCAGCGCGGCGTTCTCGCGCCAGGCGACCTCGAGGGCGTCCGCCGCGGCGGTCAGCAGCGCGTCGACCTCGCCGCGGGAGTAGCCGTGGCGCTCGTCAGAGAACGACGCGGCGCGCAGCGTCTCCGGTGTGGTGGATACGGATTGGATCGCGGTCATGATCGCCTTCGCTCTACTGGACTCCCAGCGAGACGGCGGGGCGGACGAGCTCCGGGGAGTCTGCTCGTCCGGCGGCGGCGCTGGGTTGCTGGGTGAACGGGTCTTCGTACTTCTCGCTGCGGATGCGGTGCTCGTCGAGGCCTGCGCGGCGCAGGGCGGCAATGGTGTGGTCGACCATTCGCGGCGAGCCGCACACCATCGCCAGGCGCTCGTCCCACGGGCCGTCGGCGGCCGCGAGGTCGCCGATCAGGCCGCGGCGCCCGGGGAACGACGGGTCGTCCGACACGCCGTACTCGACGTCGAGCCAGGCCGCGTCGGCGTACCGCTCGAGCTCGGGCTTCGCATAGAACCCCCACGGATGCCGCACGCCCTGGTAGAGCGCGACGCGCGGGCCGTTCCCGCGGGCCGCGTGGCGCGCGGCGACCTGGTCGATCACGGCGAGGAGCGGCGCGAGACCGGTGCCGCCGGCGACGAGGAGGAGGTCCGGCCACTCGCTGTCGAAGGGGAGGGTGAGCAACTCGCCGATCGGCGGGCCGAGGCGCACGCGATCGCCCGCCTTCACGTCCCGCAGCAGTGCACCGCTGACCTGTCCGCCGGCGACCAGCTGGACGTGGAAGGTGATCGTGCCGTCGGCGCGAGGGGCGTGCGTCGGCGACAGGTAGCGCCACTGCCGGGGCCGCTGCGGGATCTCGAGAGCCAGGGACTGGCCGGCCTGGTAGCGGTACCGGTCGTCGGGGCGGATCGTCACGGTGCCGACGTCCATTCCCCGTCGCGCCGTCCCGACGACCTCCGCGGCCCACGTCGCGGGCTGCGACTCGACGGCTTCCGCGGCCGTGATCATGGTCGTGGCGATGAGCCCGTAGGCCTCGGCCCAGTCGGCCGCGAGCTCGGCCGTCCACGCGTCGCCGAGGAAGTGCTTCAGCGTCGCGAGCAGCGACGCGCCGACGGCGGGATAGTGGCCGGCGATCGTGCCGAACTTGCGGTGATCGCGGCCGAGATCCTCGATGTACGGCACGACATCGCCGACCCGGTCGACGTTGCTCACCATGTGGCCCAGCGCCTTGACGAGGCGATCGCGCTGCGCCGCCATCGCGACGGGGAACAGGTCGCGCGTCTCGGGGTGGGCGAGGAAGAGGTGCGCATAGAAGTACCCGGGAACCGCGTCCCCGTGAGCGGCGACCTGGCTCCAGGTCCGCTTGAGCGCTACCGCATCCACGTGTTTCCTGTCCCCTCGTCGGCGATCCGGTCTCGGGCGACGCTAGCGCGTTACAGATGTAACTGCAAAGCAACCACGTGCAACTGCAACCGGATAGCATTGCCCTGTACAGCGCTCAGGGGTGGTGCGCGACACAGGTCGGGGGGCCGGATGAGCGTGTTGTTGTCGAACGGGACAGTCTTCATAGAAGAAGGCCTGCGCGAACAGGCCGCCGAGCTTCTGCGCCGCATCCCCGACCTCAGCGCCGTCGGGTTCACCATCGCCGCCGAGGACGGCGCCCAGAGCGCGGTTCCCGCGGATCTGAGCTCGTTCCTGGCCCACGTCCTCAAGGGCTTGGCGCGTGGTCGCGTGTCGGTCGCCACCCTCCCCGATGAGCTGACCACGACCGTCGCGGCGGAGCTCGTAGGGGTGTCCCGGCCCACCTTGATGAAGCTGGTGCGGGCGGGCGAGGTGCCGTCCCACCAGGTGGGGAGCCACACGCGGCTGCGCACCGCCGACGTCCTGGCGCTGCGACGGAGCCGGGCCCGCGCGCGACGCGAGGCCCTCGACGCCCTGCGCGACCTCGACGACGAGATCGGAGCCGGATTCGGAGCCGATTGACAACCGGCGCTGGGTAGTCTGACCGGGTGCTGCACCGTGTCTTCGTCGACAGCGACGTCCTCGCCGCGCGCACCCCGTACGAATGGCTCGCGCTGCTGCGCCACCAGTCCGGGTCCTTCCAGCTCCATTCGTCCGCGGGTGTGGTGACGGACTCGGTCCGACTGTGGTCGAGGCGGCAGCCGATGCGACGCGCGGCCTCACGGCGCCGTCTCGAACTCCTCGCCGCCAGCCTCGACGAGATGATCGGCTCGGTCGACGCCGACATCGACCTCGACGATGCCGTCGAGCCCCGCCTCGCCGCGGCCGACGCCGCGACCGGCGGCGCCCACGTGCTGGTCTCGAGCCACCCTCACGGGATCGCTGCGGAGGATCCGCTGCCCTTCGACGTCTACAGCCCCGACGAGTTCCTCTGCCTCCTCGACGACACCGCGGGTGCGGACGTGAGGCACGTGACCTCCGCGCAGCACGCCCGCGCCCGCCGGACGGGGGATGGCCGCCGCCTGGCGCCGATCACGGAGGCGCTGACGGCCGCCGGATGCCCCGGCTTCGCCGCGCGGGTCTCCTCGCATCTGCACGCGCTCGCCCGGTGATCCACGCGAGCCGGCGGAGCGGAGGATCCGTCGCTGAAGCGGATCAGGCGCGCGCGGCCCACCACTCCCGCAGGCGCCGCTCTGCCTCATCCGCGCCAACCACGCCCTCGTCGAGGCGCAGGTCGAGGAGGAACTTGTACGCCTCGCCCACCTCGCGACCGGGCTTCAGGCCCAGCACCTCCTGGATGCGGTTGCCGTCGAGCTCCGGGCGCATCGCGTCGAGCTGCTCCTGCGCCGCGAGCTCGGCGATGCGGCGCTCGATGTCGTCGTAGGCGCGCGCGAGGCGCGTGGCCTTCTTGACGTTGCGGGTCGTGACGTCGGCGCGCGTGAGGATGTGCAGGCGATCGAGCTCGGCATCGGCGTCGCGGACGTACCGGCGCACCGCCGAGTCGGTCCAGGCGCCCTCGGAGTACCCGAAGAAGCGCAGGTGCAGCTCGATGAGCCGGCTCACGGTGGCGATGGTCGCCGAGTCGAAGCGCAGCTCCTGCAGGCGCTTGCGCGCCAGCCGCGCGCCCTTGAGGTCGTGGTGGTAGAACGTGACGCCGCCGCCCGGCTCGAGCCGGCGGGTCGCCGGCTTGCCGATGTCGTGCAGCAGCGACGCGAGCCGCAGGGCGACGTCGGGCGCAGCATCCGGATTCCGGGCCTTCTCGAGCTGGATCGCCTGCCGCAGCACTGTGAGGGAGTGCTCGTAGACGTCCTTGTGGTGGTGGTGCTCATCGACCTCGAGCTGCAGCGCGGGGATCTCGGGCAGGAACTCGGCCATGAGTCCCGTCTCGACGAGCAGGCGGATGCCTCGCACCGGGTCGTCGGTCGCGAGAAGCTTCACGAGCTCTCCCTGGATGCGCTCGGGGCTCACGATCTCGAGCGTCGTGCGGAGCTCTTCCATCGCGGCCTCTGTGGCGGGCTCGACGGCGAACCCGAGCTGCGATGCGAAGCGGGCGGCGCGCAGCATCCGGAGCGGATCGTCGCCGAAGCTCACCGCCGGATCGGTGGGGGTGCGCAAGACGCCGCGGACGAGGTCTTCGACACCACCGGTGGGGTCGACGAGCGTCTGCCCGGGGATCCGCAGCGCCATCGCGTTGACGGTGAAGTCCCGGCGCACGAGGTCGCCCTCGATGGTGTCGCCGAACTCCACGGTGGGCTTGCGGGTGACGCCGTCGTAGCTGTCGGCACGGTACGTCGTGATCTCGACCTGCTCGCCGTGGACGCGGGCGCCGATCGTGCCGAATGTACGGCCGATGTCCCACTGCGCGGACGAGATCGGCTTGACGATCTTGAGGATGTCGTCGGGGCGCGCGCTCGTCGTGAAGTCGAGGTCGTTGGTCGGCCGGCCGAGCAGCGCATCGCGCACCGGGCCGCCCACGATCGCGAGGTCGAAGCCGGCGTCGGAGAAGGCACGCGCGAGCGTGGAGACGACGGGGGACTCGGCGAGCGCGCCGAGGCGCGCGATGCCCTCGGCCATGTTGAGCATGACATCGAGCCTATCCGCGCGGACGGGACCCACCGAGACGGGCGCGTCAGTCGTCGTCGATGATCGTGATCACCCCGGTGCCGTCGGCGACGGTCGCGCCGGCGCTCACGTTGCTCAGCCCGACGATGATCGTCTCGTTCGCCTCGTCCGCCTTGTCGGCCACGATCGTGAGCGAGAACGTCCCCGACGTCTGCCCGGCCTTGATCGTGAGGGTGACCGTCGTCGCCCCCTTGTAATCGGTGCCGCTGGTCGCGGTGCCCCCGATCACCGAGACGGTCACGGTGATGTCGACGGTGGATGCTGCGGACAACGTGATCTTGAGGCTCGCGGTGGTGCCGGATCCCTTGCTGCCTTCCGTCACCGACGTGTCGGAGATGCTCAGGGTGGGGAGGGTCGCCGGCGCCGCGGACTCCGCCGGGTCGGCCAGCCGCGGGCCGGTGCCGACGCCGTGCTGGTCGAGGTCGGAACCGTAGTTGTTGTAGCGGTCGAGCTCGGTGGCGAGGGCGTTGATCTGGGCGTTGCTGCCACTGGCGAGCGCAGCGTTCACGCGGGCGATGACCTGGGCCGTCGTGTACGGGTAGGGGATCTCGGGGTGCGCCGACGACAGCAGGGCCGACACCGCGTGGCGCAGCAGGGCCGTCACGCCACCGCCGCCCGCGCTCAGCGCCTGCAGCAGCGTCTGCGACGCGTACGCGCCGGTGGCCGCGGTGAACACACTGCCGACGGTCTGGTCGGGGCGGTACAGCAGCGAGCCGTCAGGCAGCCGCGGCCACGCGATGGCAGCCCAGTTGGTCGCGTTCGTCTTCCAGAAGCCGGGCGTGTGGCCCTCGGCGGCGCCCGCGGCCACGGCGCGGTACACGGCGGCGTCGCGGTCGGTCGCGGTCTGGCCGGTGACGGCATCGGTGCCGGTCGCGGTCGCGGTGTTCGTGTAGTCGACGGTGCGGACCGTGCTGCTGTAGCTGTACAGCCAGACCTCGTCGGGGTCGAGCAGCCCGTTGCCGTTGGTGTCGCCGCCGACGAAAGTCGGCGCGAAGTCGTCGGCGGCGCTGCCCGGCGTGCCGTTGTCGTCGACGAGGCTCACCGCGATCGGCGTGTTCCCGGTGTTGCGCACCAGGTAGGTCCACACGATGGCGTTGCCGGCGAGCAGCTGCGGGCCGCTCGTGTCGGCGTCCTCGAGTCCGTTCGGGTGCCACGGGTCGACCGCGTTGATCGCCTTCTCGACGTCGATCCCGACGACGGCGCCGTAGACGTGCGCCGGGTCGTCATCGCTGAAGACGCGACCGAACCGGTCGGCGCCGGAGACCGTCGCGACATTGCGGAACGCGCCGACGGTCGCGATCGTCGTCCAGCGGTAGAGCCAGACCTCGCCCGTATCGAGGATCCCGTTGCCGTTCACATCGCCGCTCACGAGCGTCAGCGCCACGTCGTCGGCGGTGTCGGCCGTGCCGCGATCGTCGACCAGCACGATGTCCCCCAGCGGCAGCGAGCCGTCGATGAGGCGCACCTCGAACGACCACTCGATCGTCGAACCGGGCATCACTCGCACGGCCGCGGCGGCGCTGTCGGCATCCTGTCCGTTGGCGCGCTTGACGACCACGATGCCGGTCGGCGGGACGACCACCCCGACGTGGTGTGCGTCATCGGTGTCGCGGCCCGTGATCGCCGTGCCCTGCACGGTGCCCACGACGGTCGCGGTGTTGACGTACGCGCCCTCTGTCACGGTCCCGGTCGCGCGGTAGAGCCAGACCTCGCCGGGGTCGACCAGCCCGTTGCCGTTCGTGTCGCCCGACACGTACGTGGGGGCGAAGTCGTCCGCGGGGTTCGCGGGCGTGCCGTTGTCGTCTGTCACCGTGACCGCGAGCGCGATGTTGCCGAGGTTGCGCACCTCGTACGTCCACGTCACGGGGCCGCCCACCGGAAGCTCGATGCCGGGTGCGGTCGCAGCATCCTGTCCGTTCACGTACTTCACGATCCGGGGAAGCGCGATCGCACCGAAGTGGTAGGCGGCGTCGCGTGCCGTGGCCGGCGCGTTCGCCTCGTCGTAGGCGGTCACCGTCGCGGTGTTGCCGTAGAGCCCCGCGATCGCCGCGAAGACCCGGACCCCGAGCGACGTGAAGAGCCACACCTCACCGGGATCGAGCAGACCGTTGCCGTCGGCGTCGCCCGAGACGTACACCGCGGTGAAGTCGTCGCTGGCGTCGTCGGGGGTGCCGTTGTCGTCGACGACGGTGACGCCGTGGAGGCTGAACGTCGTGAGGCTGCGGACCAGGTACGTCCACACGACGGCGGTGCCGACGCCGATGGGCTTGGCGAGGACCGCCGTGTCGGCGTCGTCCTGGGCGGTCGGGGCGAGCGGGGATGCCGCGTTCACGGCCTTCTCGATCGAGACCAGGCCCACCGGGATGCCGAGGTAGTTCGCGACGTCGGTGGCATCGAGGCTGACGCCGCCTGCCGTTCCCCGCGCCGTCGCGATGTTGGAGTACTGGCCGAGGACCGCGGTGCGGATCGCGCGGTACAGCCACACTTCGCCGAGGTCGAGGATGCCGTTGCCGTTGGTGTCGCCCGAGACGAACGCGGGCGTGAAGTCGTCGTTCGGATTGCCGGGTGT
Source organism: Microbacterium sp. C23T (assembly GCF_053345975.1). Classification (NCBI taxonomy): domain Bacteria; kingdom Bacillati; phylum Actinomycetota; class Actinomycetes; order Micrococcales; family Microbacteriaceae; genus Microbacterium; species Microbacterium sp. C23T. Next base: position 18,830 of record NZ_JBKFBD010000042.1, read on the forward strand.
GCCGTTGTCATCGCGGAGCGTGACGCTCGACACCGGGCCGCCGACGGCCGACACCAGGTATGTGAACACGACCTGCGAACCGACGATCAGGGTGGGCCCGGTCGCGAGGTCGGCGTCCTCGGCCGACGTCGGGTGGAGCGGATCGACGGCGTTGACCGCCTTCTCGACGAACAGCTCGGTGCCTTCCACGGGCACCCCGAAGTAGTTCGCGGCGTCGGTGGCCACCAGCGGCGCGTCCCCGGCGGCGCCGCGCGCGGTCGCGACGTTCGTGTACTGGCCGAGGATCGCCGCCCGGACGGCCCGGAAGTACCAGATCTCGCCGGGATCGAGGATGCCGTCGCCATTCGTGTCGCCCGACACGTACACGGGCGTGAAGTCGTCGCTCGGGTCGAACGGCGTGCCGTTGTCGTCGCGCAGCATGAGCGCCGAAACCGGGCCGCCGACGGCGGTGACGAGGTAGGTGAAGACCACCTGCGATCCGACCGTCACGCGCGGACCCGTCGGCGAGTCGGCGTCTTCGGCGAGCGTCGGGTGCAGCGGATCCACCGCGTTCACGGCCTTCTCCACGTACAGCACCGTCTCGTCGACCGGAATGCCGAAGTAGTTGGCCGCGTCGCTGCCCACCAGTGCGCGCCCGGCGCCGGTGCCGCGCACCGCCGCGATGTTCGTGTACTGACCGAGGATCGCGGTGCGCACGGCGCGGAAGACCCAGATCTCGCCGAGGTCCAGGATGCCGTTCTGGTTGGTGTCGCCTGAGACATAGGTCGGGGCGAAGTCGTCGTTCGGGTTGCCCGGCGTGCCGTTGTCGTCGATCAGCGTGACGCCCGAGACCGAGCCGTTCAGGGAGGTCACGAGGTAGGTGAAGACCACCGGCGAGCCGGCGGTGACGAGGGGGCCGGTCGCGGTGTCGGCGTCCTCGGCGGGGGTCGGGTGCAGCGGGTCGACGGCGTTCACGGCCTTCTCGACGAAGAGGAGCACGTCGTCGGGGCCCGCGATGCCGATGTACACGGCGGGGTCGCTGTCGCGCCGGGCCTGGCCGTTCGTGCCGACGCCCTCCGCCGTCACCACGTTCATGTACCGGCCGGCGCGCGCGATGCCGGTCGCGCTGAAGCGCCAGATCTCGCCCGGATCGACGAGCCCGTTGCCGTTCGCGTCACCGCCGAGGTACACGGGCGCGAAGTCGTCGCTCGGATCGGCGGGCGTGCCGGCGTCGTCGAGGAGCCGCGTGAGGCGGATCGAGATCGTGCCCGCGACGGTGACCTCGTACGTCCAGACCACGGTCGACCCGACGGGGACGGTCGGACCCGTCTCGTTCGCGTCCTGCCCGTTCACGTACTTCACGACGCGGAGGATCGTCTGCGGGTCGCACGGGCAGTGCAGGTTCTGCCCGCCGACATCGTCGCGCCCGGTGCCGCCGATGTTGCCCGGCTGCGGGTCGCGGGGGCCGCCGTGCTGGTCGTTCCACAGCTGGCCGTCGCTCGGTTCGACGAGCGCCTCCTCGTCGAACGGCTCGCCCGGAGGCACTCCCGGGCCCTCGTCGGAGCCGCCGGCGACCGACAGGGCGCGGATGAAGTCGCGGATGTGCGGGCTGAAGCCGCGATTGACGGTCGGCGAGCCGAACGGGCTGAACGGGACGAGGTAGCTGTTGAACTCGCCGCCCCAGTCGAACATGCGGTCCTGCGCGGTGTTGGCGATGAGCACGTCGCGCCCGGCGCCGCCGAAGGCGAAGTCGCCGTCGCGGAAGCGCGGGTCGTCGTTCTCGGGGTCGGTGTTCGCGCCGCCGGCCGTCTCGAGGTTGTCGTCGAGCTGGAGCAGGTCGTCGCCGAAGCCGCCGAACAGCCAGTCGCAGTTCGTGCCGCCGACGAGCCAGTCGTGCCACAGGTCGCCGTACATGCGGTCGCGGCCGTCGTCGCTCTTGACCTTCATGCCGTCGATGTCGATCGGCAGCCCCGTCGCCTCGTCGAGCACGTACGCGTCGAAGTTCAGGAGGAACCCGGGGATGATCGACCGCGGATCGTCGGCGTCGTAGTCGGCGAACATCGTCGTGTCGGCGTTGTAGTGCAGCGGGTTGGTGTCGACCGTCGGCAGCTCGGTCGCCAGGCGAGTGAGCGCCCCGATCCGCAGGTCGCGGTTGTAGAACTCCTGCATCGCCTCGGCGCCCGACATCGAGTCGCTGCCTTCGCCGCCGTGCATGAAGTCGTCGCCCAGACCGCCGTAGAGCACGTCGTGGTTGACCGCACCGTCGATCCAGGTGGCGAAGTCGGCACGCTTGAGCAGCTCCCCGAGGATGTAGATCTCGGCGCCCGTGAAGGGACCGGGGATCGACACGAACTGGGCCGCGTCGGCGGTGTTCAGGTTGTTCAGCGGCTCGGTGAGGCCGTTGCGGCTGGTCTGCAGCTTGCCGTCGTCGCCCATGATGCCGTCGACGCCGGTGCCGCCGTAGATGCGGTCGTTGCCCCAGCCGCCGTAGATGTCGTCGTCCTGGCCTTCGCCGAAGAGCACGTCGTCGCCGAGCTGGCCGTGGATCGTGTCGTCGCCGTCCTCGCCGTGCACGACGTCGGCCGCGCCGATGCCGGCGCCCGACCCCTGCGTGTAGTCGAGGAAGGTGTACGCCCGCGGCAGGAGGCGCACGGCCCCGGCGTAGGTGTCGTAGGTGAAGGTGAGGAACGCGGTGCCCGGCGTGTACGGGTCGGCGTCCGCTGCGGTGGCCACCATCCGCACGAGGCGGTGGATGTTGCCGTTGTCGCCCAGGATCACGTCGCTGTCCGCCGCGTGGCCGCCCTCTTCGAGGTCGCCGTAGTTGTTGCGGACGAGACGGATGCCGGCACCGCCGAAGATCGTGTCGGCGCCGTCCGGCCGGCGCGCGGCCGTCGTGAGGCTGAAGAGCTCCGAGCTGCCGCCGATGAGGTCGTCGCGGCCGAGGCCGCCGAAGATGACGTCGTTCCCGCCGTTGCCCTCGATGTAGTCGTCGCCGTCGCGGCCGGGTCCGGCCCAGTCCTCGGCCGACTGGCGCGTGGTGCGCACATCGACGGTGATCGCGCCGGTGTCGTCGATCGCCGATCCGTCGCCCTGGATCCAGTCGTCGCCGAGCTGGCCGAAGATGAGGTCGTCCTCGGCGCCGCCGGCGATCACGTCGTCGCCGTACAGCCCGGGCTGTGTCGACGTGTCGTGGTCGAACAGCATGACGTCGCGCTCCTTGGCGCCACGCGGGTCGTCGTAGGGGTTCGCCGGGTCGGTGCCGCAGGCGCCGCCGGCACCGCTCAGGATGTTGGCGCACCCGGTGTCCTGCGCGTAGATGCCGGTGCCGGTGAGGACCTGGAACCGCCGGCTCGAGATGTCGCCGGTGCGCAGCAGGCTCGCGTTGTCGCCGGCGATCGCGTCGTCATCCGCTCCGCCGTCGATGACGTCGCCGATGTCACTGCCGCCCGCGACGTTGTGGCCGCCGATGAGGTCGTCGTCGCCGTCGCCGCCGGTGATGCGGTCGGCGCCCTGGCCGCCGATGATGACGTCCTCGCCGCCGTCTCCGCGCAGCAGGTCGCCCGCGCCGCCGTGGCCGGCGAGCGTGTCGATCGACGTCCACCGGAACGGGTGCGCGGCGAGCGGCATGTTGAGCGGGAGCAGCTCGAGGAAGATGCCGAGCACGCCGTTGTACAGGACGGTGGACTCGACCTTGCCGTGGTCGCCGAAGATGAGGTCGTTGCCGTCGTCGCCCGACACCGTGTCGGCGTCCGTGCCGCCGAAGACGATGTCGTTGGCCGTGCCGCCGAAGATGACGTCGCCCGCGCCCTGGTTCGGGTCGGTCGTCGTGATGAGGTCCCACGTGCCGTTCGCCACGGCCGGCGTCGCGCCGTCGCGCACGAGACCGTGGTCGCCGAGGATGACGTCGGCCTCCGCGTCGCCGCGGATCGTGTCTGCGCCGTTGCCACCCAGGACGACGTCACGGTCGTCGCCGCCCGAGATCACGTCGTCGCCCGCCGCCACCCCCGGGTCGGTCGTCTCGATGACCGCGATGGGCGCGTCGGGCAGCGCCCACACGACGTGGCCGTGGTCGCCGAAGATCACGTCGGCACCCGCATCGCCCGAGATCGTGTCGCCGCCGTTGCCGCCGAAGATCACGTCGGCGCCCGCGTCGCCGGAGATCGCGTCGGCGAGGCCGTCGGTGGGTTCGAGCGTCTTCGCGTCGAGCCGTCGCGTCGTTGTCTCGATGCGCTGGGGCCTCAGAGCCGACCGCACGTAGCCGTTCGGGCCGACGACGGCCTCGATCGTGTCCTGCACGAGCGCGCCGTGGTCGCCGAAGATGAGGTCGTCGCCCGCGTCGCCGGAGATGGTGTCGCGACCCGCGAGCAGCGAGTCTGCCGCCGCCTCGGCGCTCACGCGGTGGGTGGGAACGCTCAGGGTGCGTGTGCGCACGTCGACGACGACGCCCGAGTCGCCCCAGATGAGGTCGCCGCCGGCGTTTCCGGCGATGACGTCGTCGCCCGAGCCGCCGGCGAGCACATCTCCCGCGCTCGAGCCGCGCAGGGTGTCATCGCCCGCGCCGCCGTAGGCGATCACGCCGATCGACCAGGCCGGGTTGCCGATGGCGGAGGCATCGATCGTGTCTCCGGCGCCGTTCGCGAAGCTGCGCGCGACGCTCACAGTGAAGACGGGTGCGTTGCCGATCTCGTTCGCGAAGGGCTTCGAGCCCAGCGACGTGAGCGACACGGTTCCGGCGTGTCCGCTGTACCAGAGCCCCGTCGCGTCGGTGTCGCCGTAGAGCACGAGCGGCGAGAGCGGGCCCGCACCGCCGGTCACCGTGATGGTGTCGCCACCGCCGCCGCCGTGGATGAGGGTGAGACCCCCGTGCACCGCGGGCACGCCGGTCGAGGCATCCGTTCCCGGAATCAGGGTCGACGCGACCGTGAAGGTGTCGGCGCCCGTGCCGAGGAATACCGAGATGACCTCGAGCGTGTCGCCGATCGTGATGCCGGCGCCGGACGAGGCGGGCTCGCCGTGCGCCGTCGGGATCGCGAAGGTCAACGCGCCCGCGAGGCCCAGCCCGGTGAGCGAGGTCGAGGAGAGCACACCGGTCTGACCGGTGGTGGCGCCGTCGTCGAACACCAGCAGCAGGTCGACCTGCTGGGCCTCGGTCGGCATCGGTGCCAGCGCGAACAGCGCCTGGTTCGCCTCGCCCGGCAGCACCAGCGCGATCCACAGCGGCCGCGCCGGTCCGTCGCCGCCGATGACTTCCAGCGGTCCATCGATTCCGGTGAGCACGTGCGAGCCCTCGCCGAAGACGATGAGCGCACCCGAGACGTCGCGCGCGACGACGTCGGGCCGCACGTCGCCGGCGATCTGCACCAGGTCGCTGCCGAGACCGGCGTACACGCGGGTCGCGACACCGGAGGCGGTCGAGAGCACGTCGACCGTGTCGTCGCCCTCCATCGCGTCGACCTCGAGCACCTCGATGGTCGTGTACGTGGCGCTGATCCCGGCGCCGTAGATGCCCGACGCCGTCACGACGATGTGGTCCGCGAACTCCGTCGCGATCATCATCGTCTTGTCGAACCCGTCCCCGCCGTCGATCGTGACGGGGCGGTTCTCGTGGTAGACCACCTGCGTGCCGACGAGCTTCGGCATCGGCACGCCGGGCGCGTCGGTGCGGAACACGATGCTGCACGTCGGGCTCACGGCGTCCGGGGTGCAGTCGCCGGTGGTCTCGGCCAGCGCGAACGCCCGCAGCGTGAAGAGGTCGTTGCCGGCGCCGCCGAGGAGAGTCAGCAGCGCCTCGTTCGCGTAGACCGCGAAGACGTCGTCGCCCGCGCCGCCGATGGCCACCGTCGCGCGACTGATCCCCGCGCTGAGCCAGCCGCGGGTCGTCGCGATCGTGCCGAAGATGTCGCCGCCGGCGAGATCGCCACCCGCCGGTGCCGGGGCTCCGTTGCGCTGCGTGCCGTACAGCTGGCCGATCTGGAAGGTGTCGTTCCCTTCGCCGCCGTCGAGCACCGTGCGGGCACTGTTGTCGTCGGAGGCGAACGTGTCGTCGCCGCCGAGACCGAGCACGATGAGCCCGCCGAGTGCGTCGTCGAGTCCGAGGTCGTAGTTGATCCGCTGCACGGACTGCGGACGGATGCTGCCGTCCCCGGTCGGGTCGGACGCCCGGGCGTCGTCGGTGTCGACGTGCAGCAGTGCGACGAACGCGGGCCGGTCCGGCGTCCAGCCGGCCTCGACGAGCGTCGCGAACCGGCGGAGGAGGAACACGTCGGCGCTGCCATCCGTGCCGCGGATCGTCAGCGTGTCGGTCCCGGAGTCGCCCGTGTCGAGCACATTGATCACGTAGTCGCGCTCGGCGCCCTCGCTGCCCGTGGTCTGGACGAGGTAGGTGTCGCCCTCGTCCTGGCCGTCGAGGGTCAGCGTGTGACCGAGGTCGACGAGCATCGTCTGCAACTCGGTGACCGTGAACGTGTCGGCCCCGTCGTCTGCGGTGCCGCCGTTCGCCGCCGTGCGGCTGCCGAAGACGTGCGTCTTCGCGCCGAGGTGAGTGCGCGTGAAGGTGAAGACGTCGGGCTCGGAGTCACCGAAGATCTGCGTGAGGTCGGTGCGGTCGGCGCAGCCGCCGGCGCAGAGATCGAAGACGCCGCCGACGACGCCGGCGAAGACCATCGTGGTGCCGGTGGCATCCGCGTTGACGCCTTCCGGAGCATGGTCGCCGTGGATCGAGATGAACCGGCCGGCGACGATCCACGTGTCGACGGGTGCGGAGACGTCGTCGCCCACCCACAGAGTGATGTCGGCGGCGGCCCAGATCCCGCTGCGGTACGCGGCGGTCTCGCCCTTGGGGAGGGCGTCGGTCGGGAGGTTCTGCGTCAGCAGCACCTCGCCGCGCGCGACGAGGATGAGGTCGTCGGGCTGGCTCGCATCGGCCAGTTGCGGGTCGGACACGAGCGGCGGGAGTCCGGTGGGGCCGCCGAGCGACGGGGGTCCGCGCGGCGAAGCCGAGTCGGGCACGGTCAGCACGACCGATCCGTTCGTGGAGATCGCGCCGAGGAGCACCAGCTCGTCGTCGGCCTCGGTGATGATCACGTCGGCGTAGCCCGAGGCGAACAGGTGACCCGAGCCCGCGCCCGCGATCGACGTGTCGACGATGAGGGCGGCGCCGAGGGTCGGGCCGCCGATGCCGCCGATGCCGCCGGCGAGGAGGTTGACCCGCACGCCCGAGACGATGGTGCGAGCGGTCGTGGTGCCGAGGAGGGAGCCGGCGCGCGTCGTGAGCACGACGTCGGCGGCCACCGTGCGGTCGACCGACCCCGACGTCACCTCGTCGATCCGGAGGTCGCCGCCGACCTCGGTGATCATCACGACCAGTCCGGCCCGTGCGATGAGCGCCCCGGCGGCCGTCTCGCACCCGACGACGGCGCACGTGACGGGGTTCGCGATCCCCTCGATGAGATCGACCTCGAGGAAGTCGGCCGCGGTGCCGATGCTGCCGTTCGGTGCGAGCAGGGTCATGCTGCGGCCTGCGACGTCGACCGGGTCGGACGCGTCGGACGCGTCACCGGGGTCGCCGTCGAGGATCGAGCCCTGCTTCGCGAGGAGTTGCACGTCACCCTGACGCGCGCGCACCAGTCCGAGCCGCAGGTCGCCCGCGTTCTCGGTCGCGACCACGTAGCCCGCGACGTCCACGTCGAGCACGGCCCGGACGTTCGCGGCGACGGCGTCGGCGAGTGCCGTGAACGCGAGGACGGAGATGCGGGATGCTGCGACCCCGGCGCCGAGGTCCTTCACCGAGATGTCGAACGCCGCGGTGAGGCCGGGCTCGGCGACGCCGACGGCCGAGACGCCCGCAGCGGTGATGGTCACCGGGGTGCGCGGCGAGGTCTGCGCGTCGTAGGCGAGATCGGTCCCGAGGTAGGTCGCAGACTCGAAGGCCGGAGCGGCCGTGCGCCGCTCGAAGCGATAGGTGCTGTCGATCACCGCACCGATGCCGCTCACGTAGGCAGCCGGGTCGCGCAGCAGCGGCGCGAACGTGTCGGGGCGGAAGTGAGAGGAGTGGTGGCCGTCGTACACCGGGAGGAGGGGCTGGAGCGGCGCCGCCGTCGCCGGCGTGTACGCGAGGACGTGGACCGTCACCCCGACGCCGTCGCCGATCTGCAGGCGGCTGTCGTCGAGGCGGATGTCGACGTCGCCCTGGGCCGAGCGCACCTCGTCGACGTAGACCGTGAAGACGGCCGGACGCAGCGCGTGCGTCGTCGGCACGCGGTCGACGGCGAGGATCCGCAGGTGGACGTCGCCCTGGGCGGTGGCCCACATGCGCGTCAGGCGCACGGCGTCGTCGGCGGTTCCGGGGGCGCCCCGGTCGAGGCTCTGGACCAGCGTGACGCGCAGGGGCACAGCATCCGTCCCGATCGCCCCGTTCGGGGCCTCCAGGTGCAGCACGTTCGTGACGATCCCCGCGCCGCCCGCGGCGAACTCGATGTCGCCGCTGGTGTGGAGGATGTGCGTCCAGCCCGTCGGGTTGTTGATGGGACCGGCCACGATGAGCCGTCCGGTCGCGCGCTTCTGGATGTCGATCGTCGTGCCCAGGGCGTTGCGGGTCACATCGAACTGCAGCGGGATCTGCTCGTTGAACGAGAAGCGCGTCCGGCTCAGCAGCCACACCGTCGGCTCGGTCATGACCGATGCCGGCGTCACCACGTCGATGGAGCCGAGCGTGATGGCTGCGTGGGAGTGGTCGATGATGACGACGTTCGACAAGGTGTCGCTGAACGTGAACAGCGGCCACCCGGTCGCCGCGCTCGTCCCGCCGTTCGTGATGGTCGCCTGCTGCTGCGCCTCGCCCTTGCGGTCGAGGCGTCCGTCGGCGGTGATCAGCACGTTGCCCGGGCCGTCGTTGGCGACCGTGACGGTGAAGGCGCTTCCCACCTGCTGACCGACGTACGCGTCCGCGCCGTCGATCTTCACGCCGTTGGCGACGACGACGTAGCCGTTCTCATCGATCACCAGTCGCGGTGCACCGTGGCTGCCGCCGAAGATCGTGACGTCGGCATCCCAGACGACGACGCCGAGACGCGTGGTGCTCGAGTCGTCGCTGTCGAAGTAGCCATCCTCCGTGCTGAGGTGCCACTTGTCCGCCTCGATCGTCGTCACGGCGGTCTTCGCGTCGACGTAGAGGGCCAGGCGCGGGTAGGCCGTCGCGGCCGTCAGACCCGACCACGGCTTCTCGAGGCGGGTCGCGTCCACCCGGACGCCTGCCTGCACCAACGCGGCGATCTGCGTCGTCACACTCGACGTGATGGTCAGCGCGCCGGTGGCGTGGGCCTCGTTGATGGGCACCGGGAAGGCGACGCCGAGCCGGCTCGCGAGGCGCTTGACGGTCACGTCGAGCGTTCGCGCGATGAGGTCGACGCCCGCCCAGCCCGTCACCACGGCGCCCGTACCGATGGTGATCGACGACACGATCGACCCGGTGAGGTCGGCGTACGAGCGGGCGGCCGCGCCGCCGAGCAGCAGTACCAGGATGGCCTCGGCACCGGTGTGGGCCTGCACGTCGACGTGGGAGGTGATCGCACGCATGCTCACCTCGTCGGCCTCGAGCCGCGCGTTCGGAGCGATGAAGATGGTCGAGGTCGTCGACACATGCGTCCCCGGAGGCTCGAAGCCCTCGTTGAAGGACCAGTTCGAGTCGGCGCCGGCGAAGCCGATCGTACCGATGCCGAGCGTGTCGGCCTCGGAGAGCCCGACCACCATCACGTCGGTCGCGAGCGCGAGCAGGCCCGCGGCGATCAGCGTGACCGCGATCCCGACCGTGATCTCGGCGTGCGCGCCGATGACGGCACGGGCGTCGCTCTCGGTCACGGCGATGAGCCCGCCGCCCTTGGCGATGGCGCGCACCTCGAGATGCGAATCGGCGGATGCTGCGATCCGCATGTCCGCGCCCGAGACGACGCGTGATCCGCTGCCGATGCGCGTGTGCGCGTAGCCGTTGCCGAGGGTTCCCGCGGCGCGGGCGATGCCGACCTTGATCGCGGCGCCTGCCCGGATGTCGGCGTAGACGCGTGCGGTGCCGGTGGCCGTCGAGTCGAGGGTCACGTCTCCGCCGGCGACGAGGGTCCCGGCCTGCGAGCACGTCTGGGCCGCAGCATCCCATCCGATGCAGGTGTCGACGCGCGGCGTGTACGTCAGCTCGGCCGTCGGCAGGCCCACGGTCACGATGAGCGCGCCGGAACCGCCCACCGCGGTCGCCTTGGACGCGCCGTCGCCGCCGGCGCCCAGCAGCACCGCGAGGTCGGTGCCGCTCGGCGACACGAGGCTGCCGGCGTTCGGGCCACCACCTGTGAGGTCGAGGTAGACGGCGAAGTCGCCGGTGGCAGCGCCGAGGTCCACGCCCTCCCCGCCGATGCGGTGGACCACCCCGGCGCCCAGCCCGGTCTTATCGAGCGTGATCGGTGTGCCGTTCGGGGTCTCGGAGAGCTTGAACGTCTCGTCGCTGCGCTGCACGACGTAGTAGGTGCGTCCATCGACGAGCGGGGAGATGCCGCCCTCGGTCGTGCGGGTCAGCGAGTAGCTCCAGTCGTCGGCGGGCGCGGGGCGCGTCACCGAGAGCGAGAGCGGCGCGGTCGACAGCGTCGTCGAGCACGAACCGCTCAGCCCCGAATCGCTGGTGAGCACCATGGTGCCGCCCGACACCGAGAGGACGGTGCGCGTGCCGGCGAGGCATCCGGTTCCCGTGAAGACGTCGCCCGCCGAGAACCCGGAGCCCGCCCACGAGCCCGAGCCGCGCGTCACTGTGTCGTTGTCGCCGTTGTCGCCCAGGGTGACCGTGCCCGAGAACCAGGCCCTGACGAGCTGCAGCTGATCCTTGTCGATGCGGATGACGCGGTACGTGCCGCCGACCGCCAGCCCGCTGACGGGGTTGGACCCGGGCCCCGCGGCCACGACGCGGAACACCACGACGTCTCCGGTGCCGAACCCGTGACCCCGGATCACGATCCGGTTCAGCGACAGTGCGTCGTCGAGGGTGAAGCTCGTGACCGTGCCGCTGCCGTCGACGGTCTCGCTGTAGATCTTGTCGACCGCGCCGCTCGTGAAGCCCTGGGCCTTGCCCGGATCGTGGTAGGTGACGGCGTCGCCGTCCTCGAAACCGTGGCCGGGGAGCGTGATCGTGTCGCCGGTGACGTCGCCGGGGGTGAGCACGAGCACCCCGTCCTCGGTCCCGTCCTGCAGTTTGATCGTCGTGGCGTCGATCACGAGCACGGTGTATGTCCCGGCGCCGAGGCCGGGGATCATGCCGCCCGCGATCCGCACGCGGTCGCCGGTGCGCAGCAGATGCGGTCCGTCGAAGCGGATCACATCGAACACCGGATCAACGGATGCCCCGGCGAAACGCACGCCGAACCGGTACACGCCGTCGTCGACGACGACGATCGAGAGGTCGCGGTCGGCGGGGATCTGCACGCCGCCCGCGGTGATCGGGTTCGCCCCGGCGACGTACCGGACGATCTGGCCGTCGAGGAGGCCGAGCTCCAGCGAGATCGTGTCCTCGGTCGCGTTCACCGTGACGATGTCGCTCGAGGGTGCCTCGCCCTGCCGGATCAGCGCGGCCGACACCGTCGCGTCGCCGCCCGCCGTGATGACGGCGCCCGATCCGACGAGCGCCTGCACGCGCGGGGTGACCGTGGTCGTGGCGTGCGCCGCGCCGCCGTCGCCGAGGCCCGCGCCGCCGTAGGCCTGCGAGGTCGCGTCCGCCTCGGCAGAGCCGGTGGCGGTGACCGACACGTCGCCGTTGCCGAGTCCGGGGGTGTTCGTCGTGGCGACGAGGCGCACGGTGATCTTCGCCGAGGCACCGATCCAGGCCTTCGTGTCGCCGGTGACCGTGCTGGTCGCCTCGGCGTTGCGGCCGCCGGCGATGCCGCTGCCGGTCGCGATGAGGGTGTCGACCTGCGTCCGCAGAGACGAGGTCGCGGCGACCGAGACGTGACCGTCGGTCACGTCGATGACCACGCCGTCCGCGATGTACGCGGTCGTGCTGCCGCTGACGGTGGCGGTGCCCTCGGCGTCGCCGCCGCTGGCGATGAGCGATCCGGTGCCGACCGTGACGGAGACGATGGCGATCGCGTGGGTCATGGTGGCGGTGACGTCGATGTCGCCGCCGGTGACCGTGGTGCTGCTGGCGAGGAACGCCTGCACCGAGAGGGAGGAGGTGGCCGTGGCCGAGTGGGAGTCGCCCGCCGCGATGAGGGAGCCCGATCCGCCGCGGAACCGTGCGGTGACGTCGATCGTCGCCTCGGCTGCGATACGGACTCCGGCGGAGCCGATCGTGAGCACCAGGCGCGGAGGCCCGCGGCTGGGGTCGGCGGCATCGACGAACGCGGTGACCACGCCCTCGACGCTCGCGGTGACGGGGCTCACCGATCCGGTGCCCGCACCGGCCAGGCCGACGGCCACCGCGAGTACCGACGCGTCCGCCCGGCTCTGCCCCGCCGTCGCGGTGACGACGAGTCCGTTCGCGGTGAACGAGCCGGGCTCTCCGGCGGGCCCTTCCAGCAGCCCGACGTAGCCGCGCGTGTCACCGGTGACCTTCGCCGTGGCGTCGATGATGCTCACCGCGATGAGGACCGATCCGGTGCCGCCGTTGCTCGTCGCCTTCGCCCAGGAGTTCGTGTTCACCGCGCTGATCTCCGCCGTGCCGGCGAGTGTGATCACCGTGGGGAGCGCGGGGACGGATGCCTCGGGGCGCTGCCCGATCCAGGCCTCGACGTCGCCGGTCACCTGCGCCGAGGTCTTCTCGCCGATGCCGGCGCCGATCAGGCTGACGCTGCCGAGCTCGGCGTAGACGTCGACGACCATGCGCGGAGCCTGCGCCGAGACCTTGAGGGACCCGGCCTCGACGCGCGTGCCGTCGTCGATGTGCGCGTAAGTGTTCCGGCTGATCGTCCCGGTCGCCGACATGACGCTGGCCGAGACGACGAGGGAGCCCGAGCCGCCGTACGTGCCCACCGAGACGTGTGCGTCGGTGGTGGCCAGCACCTCGACCGCACCCGCCGCCTTCACCGTCGAGCGCTGGGCGGGGACGGCCCCCTCCGGCGCCGACGAGCCGATCGCCGCCTCGGTGCGACCGCTGATCGTGCCGGTGCCCGAGATCTCGCCACCCGCGCCGCCGATCGAGACGGTGATGCTCACGCTCGAGTTCTTGGTGGTGCGGATGTCTGCGGTCTCTTCGGCCGAGACGGTGACCCCGCCGCCGGTCGAGGTGACCTTCGAGCCCAGGATGAAGGCGAGGACGTCGTGGGCGATGGTGTTGGTGAGTCGTGCGATGACGACCGATACGCCGATGACAGACACCTGCACGCCGAGGCTCGTGGATGTGGCGTCCACGGTGGACGTGTCCTCGGCGGACACCCGTACCGGTCCGGCTGCGGTCACGTCGGACCGGACGATCTGGGCCGTCGTGTGGCCGGTGATCGTGTTGGTGCCGACGATGCCGATGCCGACGCCGCCGAGCGAGATCGGCACTTCGGAGATCTGGATGGCGACGCCGATCGCGACGGCGGCCGCCTCGGCCCAGAGCGTGCGCTGCGAGTCGGCCGTCACCGACACGCCCCCGGCGCTCGCGACGGACGAGTCGCGGATGAACGCGTCGATCGCCCCGTCGATGACGTTGTCGGCCAATGCGACGGCGATCGAGATGTTGATCGCCAGGCCGTCGCCGGTGCCGATGGCGACCGAGAGGGCGCCGACGCCCATCTTCGCGGTCAGCGTCGACACGTCCTTCGCCGAGACCACGAGACCGCCCGTGCCGATCTGCACCGCAGCGGCGCGGCCGGGGAGGGTGGTCTTCGCGTCGTCGATCGCGGCGACCACGATGTTCGTGACGGTGTTGCCCGCCCATGTGACCGCCAGCGCTCCGGCGAAGCCGACGCCTTCGCCCATCGTGATCTTGCCGGAGCCGGCGGCGGCGAGCGTGAGCGTCTCGATCGTCGCCGCCGCGTCGGCGGCGACGCGCGCCGAGACCGCGTCGACGAGGGATGCTGCGACCCGGGCGATCACCGTGTTCGTCACGCGCGACTCGCCCACCGCGATGCCCGCGCTCAGGACGGCGCCCGAGCCGCTGCCCGTTCCTGTGATGGCCAGACCGAACCCGCCGGCGTCGGAGTGGATCCTGGACCGGTCGGTCGCGGTGACGGTGAGCGCCCCGCTTCGCGCGAACGCCTGTGCGCCGCCTCGCAGCTCCGCCGCGACGTCGCGGGTGATCGTGTTGATCGCGACCGACAGTCCGGCCGCGAGGTCGAGCCCGTTCGACTCGCCCGTGCCGAAGTGGAAGGCTGCCGCGATACCGAGCGCCAGCACGTCGATCGTCGTCTGCTGCGTGGTGCCGGCCGAGATCGTGACGGAGTCGCCGCGGACGGTCGTGCCGTCGACGATGGCGTGCACCTCGCTGTCGATCGTGTTGAGGGCCACCGCGATGCCGAGCGCCAGGTTGAGGCCGTTGCCCTGGCCGAGTGCGAGCAGCAGTCCGAGCGCTCCCGCGTCCGCGGTGATCTTCGACACGTCCTGCGCCGTCACGGCGAGGGCGCCGGCCGACGTCGTCACGATCCGCGACGGCGTGCCGCCCTGGATGAGCGCCCGCACCGAGGTGTGGATCACGTTGCTCGCGCCCGCTCCGCCGCCGGCCAGGTTGAATCCGCTGGGCGAGCCGAGCTGCGCGTTTACGGCGCCGCCGAGCACGAGCGCATCGATCGTCGGCGAGGACGTCGCCGAGACCGACACGCCGGTCGCCGCACTGACCGCCGAGGCGTCGATGACTGCCTCGATCACATTGCGGTGGCGCGCCGTGGGCTGCGACGGATCGTGGGTGTAGATCTCGTTGATCGCGACGCCGACGCCGATCCCGCCCGAGAATCCTGGCTTGTCGCCCGACGCGTACTCGGCCGCGATGCCGACGCCGGCGCCGTCGGCGTGAATGGTCGAGGTGTCGGACGCCCGCACGCTCACCGCGCCGCCGGTGGAGGTGACGACACTGTTCACGACGGCCGCCCGTACCAGCGGAACCGCCCCGGCGTCCCATCGTCCCCCGATGCTGTTGAAGGCGCCCGCGCCGCCCCCCGCGAGCTGGAGCGTGGGGTTGCTGGTGGCGACGCTCACCGCGACGCCGAAGGTGAGCGCATCGATCGCGGCCGACGCGACGCTCGAGACGACGAGGTCGCTAAGGGCGGTCACGGTCGATCCCGTGATGAGGGCGAGGGTCTCGCTCACCACGTCGTTGACGGCGACGCCGATGCCGATCGCGACTGAGGCCGGGTTGCCGCTCTGGAAGAGGTCGGCGGCGAAGCTGATGCCGCCGGCGTCCGCGGTGATCGTCGCGGTGCTCTGGGCGTCGACGAGCACGCCCGCGCCGCCTGCCGTGACCGTGCTGTTCGCGATCGAGGCGCGGACGATCTGGTCGATGGTGTTCCCCGAGCCGGCGCCGGCGCCCGCGATCGGGTCGGTCGTGAAAGCCCCAGCCAGCGTGATCGCCAGGATCGTGGGCGACGACGTCGCGGCGACGACGACCGCGTGATGCGCGCCCGATCCGGCTCGCGGGTCGTCGGCGAGCGCGCCGCTCGTGGACACCGTCACGCCCCTGATCGTCGCGCGCACGTCGGAGACGACCGTGTTGTCGGCGACCGAGATGCCGAGGACCCCGGCGATGGGCGAGCGGACGGGCTTGCTCGCCGAGATCGCGAGGGCGCCTGCGCCGGCGACGATCGACGCCGTGCTCTCGGCCTGGACGAGCACCGCCCGGGCCGCGATGACCGACGCACCCACGGGAGAGTTCGCCACGCTGTCGACGAGGGAGGCCTCGACGACACTGTCGACGATGTTGATGAGGACCGATCCCGCGCCCGCGATCCGCGTCCCCGTGCCGGCGGCCGAGACGGCGACGCCGACCGCGACACCCATCACCGAACCGCCCGCGAGGGCGCGCACCGCGACGTCGCCGGTCGTCGTGATGTCGGTGTCGTCGATCCGTGCGCGCGTGGTGGTGTCGACCTCGTTGTAGCCGAGGGCCGCACCGACGGCCCCGCCGCCGCCGATCGTGAGCCCGCCGGCGCCGGCGATCGAGAAGATCCCCGTGTCGTCGGTCGCGGCGATGGTCACCTTCAGCCCGCCGAGCCCGACCACTGCGCTGCTGGTGAGCAGCGCCTCGGTCGTGGCGACGACGATGTTGATCGCCATCATGAAGCCGAGGCCGAGAGTCGTCTTCGGTCCGAGCGCCGCGCCGATGCCCGCGCCCACCGCGTAGATGCGCGGGTCGGTGCCGGTGTTGACGTTGTCCGCCGTCACGGAGAAGGTGCTGCCGCCCACGGTCAGGCGCGAGTCGGTGATCGTCGCGCGCGTGATGACCGGGCGGTCGTCGGTGCCCAGGAGGTTGAGACCGACGCCGATGCCGACGCCGACCTTTCCGCCGAACGCGATCCCGCCGCCGACCGAGATGATGCGTGATCGGTCGAGCGCGCTGACGGTGACGTTCCCGCCGATCGTTCCGATCATGCCGCGGATCGCCGCATCGGTGACGTTGAAGATCACGTTGGCCGAGAACGAGCCGGCGGCGCCGATGCTGTCGTTGGCCAGAGCGCCGGCGAGGCCCGCCGAGATCGCGAGGAGGTCGCCGCCGCGGATCGCCGACACCGACACGCTTCCCGACGTGACCGCATCGGTCTTCACGATGAAGGCCCGGACGGCGACGTCGAGGTCGTTGAAGCTGAATGCCCCGGCGATGGACTTCGAGTCGGCCAGCGTGCTCACCACGAACGCGGCTCCGCCGGTCACCGACAGCTGGAAGAACTCGTCGAGTGCGGTCACGGTGATGCGTCCGGCGGAGATCCTCCCGGCATCCGCGATCGAGGCCTGCACGGTGTCACGGACGATGTTGACGGATGCTGCGCCCGCGACGCCCACCCCGGTGGTCGGCGTCTGCACCTGGGTCCCGAGGATCTGCAGAGCCTTCTGCGGGGTGCCGACGGGCGGGGTCGCCGCCGGGGGCGTCGAGATGGAGCCGGCGATCGCGAAGGCCCACAGATCGCCGTCGAGCTTCGCGAGGACGTCGACCTCCTGGTCGACGTGGATGTTGCTCCCGTTGCGCGCCGCACCCGTCGCGCCGGCCACCGCGTCGGGCGAGCCGATCACGGCCTTCGTCGTGCGGTCGAGGTTGTTGATCGCGACCGAGATGCCCACGCCGATGCCCGTGCCTGCCGCGATGCCGCCCACCCAGGTGACCTGCGTCATCAAGTCGCCCGCGTACAGCCGGACGTTCCGCCCGGTGACGATCGCGTCCGACGAGAGCCAGACCAGCGTGTCGCTCGTCTGCCCGACGTAGGCGAGCGACCCCGCGATCGTGACCTTCCCGCCCTGGCTGCCGGCCTGCACGAAGTCGAGGTGGAAGACGGCCTCCTCGGCCTTCATGTTGAAGCCGCCGTCGGCGCCGCTGTAGATGCAGGTCGGGTCGGTGTCGCCGGGGCCGTCGATGCAGGAGCCGCCGCCGACGATGGCGTGGGTGGTGTTGTTCTGCACGAAGATGTAGAACGCGCCTCCGGCGCCGCCGCGCTGTCCGCCGCCGCTGATGGACGGCCGCGACAGCCGGTCGATGTCGAGCAGCTTGCCCTTCTCGTCGAGGTCGATGTCGGGCAGCGAGAAGTTGCCGGTCATCGTCATGAGCTGCTGGTAGTTCGTGGCCTCGACCGAGAAGACCTGCTCGTTCTCGATGCCGTCGGTGTCGGGCCCGGCCGCGTTGTCGTTGTGCGGGTGTGCAGACGTGCGCCAGGCGACGTCCTGGTTGATCCGGACGGCTCCCTCGACGGTGGCGATCGCGTTGTTCGTGAGGACGACGACGGTGACCGCACCGGCGAGGCCGATGTCGTCGGCGGTGGTGGCGGCCGTCGTCCACGCGTTGAACATGCTCTGGAGGCCGAGCGTCGCGTTGAGGTAGCCGAGGACCGAGTTCCACCCGTCGTTGCGGAGCTTGTCGACCCACTCGGCGTTCGACAGCGGGATGTACTGGTCGAAGCGGACCAGGAACGGGTAGCTCACGTCGGCGATCACCCGCGTCGCGCGCAGCCCGTCGAGCGCCGCGCCGCTGCGGACGGTGGCGGTCGCGTTGTTGTCGAAGATGCCGATCGACACCGCGACGCTGGCGGCATTCGCGGCGCTGGTGCCGGTGCTCGAACCGGAGCGCGTCTCCTGCGGCTCGAACGTGGCGTCGGCACTCAGCGTGTAGCGCTGGCCGATCGTCGCCTTGACCTCGAGGTCCTCGTTCGACTTCACGACGGCGGCAGGGCCGACCTCGGTGACGACATCGTGGTCGGCGAAGAGGAAGGCGATGGCGCCGGCGACGGCGATTCCGGGGTTCGCACCGGCACCCGGCTTGCCCTGGTTGTCGCGGTACGGCTTCGTCAGCTCGGTGACGAACTTGTCGGCGATGTTGGTGCCGATGATCTCCTTGAACTTCGCCCACAGGTTCGTGTTCGAGCTCTCGCTCTCGAGCCCTGCGCTGGCCGAGGCGCTTTCCGTGGCCTCGAGCTTGGCGATGATGCCGACGCCGGTCGCGAATCCGGTGTCGAGGACGTGCTTCGCCGACAGGGTGTAGGTGCCCGGGCCGGCGGGGCCGATGTCGATCAGCACACCGGCGCGGGCTTCATTCTCGGTCTCGGCGAGGCCGATGATCTGCGCGTCCGTGAACCGGGTGTTGCCCTGCAGGTTCTTCTGGTTCGTGCTCGCGACGACGTAGTACGTCTGGCCGTCGACGAGACCGCTGATCGGGGCGTTGCCGTTCTGGCGGTACACGACCGCCTGGCCGAGCTCGAAGGTGTTGAAGACGCCGCCCGGCCAGCCGAGCGTGATCGTGTCGGCCAGCGCGTCGACGCCGGATGCGGTGAAGTCCCGGTTGTTCGTCGAGGGCGCGGGAAGCCCTGCCTTCTTGTCGAGATCGATCACGAACTGCGCCAGGCACGTGAGGTACGCCGCGTAGCCGTCGTCGGTGCCGCAGGTCGCGGCGCGCACGGCCATCTGCTCCGAGGCGGCGAGGGCGATGAACTCCGACTCGTTGAGCGTGGTGGTGTCGGGGTCGTCGGCGAGCCACACCACGTAGTAGACGCGGCCGTCGACCAGACCCCCGATCGGGGCGCCCCGACGGGTCGAGTACGTCACCGTGTCCTCGGTGACGAGGGCGTGCGGTCCGACATGGATCCGGTTGCCGGCGTAGTCGACGTACCCGGCGTCCGCGAGGTTCGTGGCGAGGGGGTCGATCTCGATCTTCACCATCGAGCAGGGGACGGGATCCTTGCCTTCGACCATGACGCACCACGTCATGTTGGCGATCACCGTGCCGAGGACGGTCGTCTTGATGTCGGCATCGGACAGCTCGATCGCGAACGCGAGTCCAGCGGTGCCGTCGGCGTACAGCCCCGACTCCGCCTCGGCCTCCGACTCGATCGTGCCGCCGGCGACGATGTTGGCGGTCTTGCCCGCCTCGATCTTCGCGCCCGCCTCCACGGTGATGTGCGAGGTCGTGACGGCGTTGCTGACCGCGATCGCGATGGCGCCCTGCGAGCTGCCGGGGTTGGGGATGCTCGCGAGCTCCCGCGCGGTCGACGAGCTCATCGACGCGTTCGCGGTCGCCGTCGCCGTGATGACGACGGCGGCGGTGCTGGTGATGAGCGCGTTGCGCTTGATGAGCACGGTCGCGGAGGCTTCCGCACGCGTGTACCCGACGCTCACGAGGCTCGAGCTGGCGGTGCCGTTCGCGGTGGCCGTGGCTACGGCGTACATGCCGACCGTGTCGTCGCCGATGAGCTGCGCGGACTCGCCGATGGTGATGGTCGCGGTCGACTTCTTCACCAGCAGCTTCACCGGCAGCGCGATGAGGCCCTCGATCCAGCCGGTGAGCGGCTCGATCACGTAGTTCGCGACCTCGCGCCCCACACCGAAGTACTCGGCGAGGCTGCGGTCCTCGGCCTGCGCGATGAAGAAGATGCCGGTCGCCCGCACCTGGGCGCGGTCGCCGATGGTGATCGAGACGTTGCGGTCGGTGAAGAACAGCGGCGACAGGTTCTCGCCGAAGGCGAGGCCGATCTGACGGACGCGGAACGTGACCCAGCCCGAGGCGCCGCTCGTGTCGATCGTGACGTCCGCGTCGACGGTGATGTGCGCCGCGTACACCTCGAGGATGCCGCCCTTGGTGTTGACGTTCCCCATGAAGCGCACCGAGTCGGGGTTCGGGTCGTCGACGAAGATGGGCAGCTCGTCGCTGAGGCGGCGGTTGCCGTAGATGTAGAAGGACGCCTCGCTCACCCATCCGGCGGCGAGGCCGGTGACGATGATCGTGTCGGCGCCTTCGAGGCCCTCGACGACAAGCGAGACGTTGGGAACCGTGAACTCGAACGCGAAGGTCACGATGCCGTTGACGGGGTTGTACCAGCCGATCGATCCGAAGCTCACGATCATCTTGTCGTCGGTGAGACCGGCCGAGATGATGATGGTGTCGTTCGACGAGCTGCCGACGATCCGGACGATGTCGGGATCGGTCGCGAGGCCGACGTAGACGATGGGCTGCTGCTGGTCGAGGCCCGTGTAGGCGATGGTGCGGCCGAAGAACGACGCCGTGCCCGAGGCATCCGTTCCGGTGACGTTGTAGACGGCGGCGGTGATCGGTCCGCACGAGCCGGTGCACGAGACGATCAGCGAGTCGGAGCCGCCGGTCCCGCCGGAGATCGAGCCGATCGATCCGGTGATCACGAAGACGTCCGTGTTGTCGTCCGCTCCCACGAGATGCTCGAAGGACGAGAAGGCGATGCCGGCGACCGAACCCGCGTTCGCACCGTCGACGTTCCAGCGCACGTTCGCGTTCGGAGGACCACGGATGCTGTCGGCCGAGCTCTGCGTGCCGATCAACGTCGCGATGCCCGTGAAGGCACCGAACCCGAGCACCAGATGGGCGGGTGGGATGTAGGAGAGGGCGATGTCGGAGCCGTCCGTGAACGGTGACGCGGCGCTGGAACCGGCGACCTGGACTGACAAGGTGCGGTAGCCCGGCAGCCCCGGAACCGTGATCCCGAGCAGGTCGAAGAGGATCCACTTGGTGGGGTCGTTCGCGTCGCTCACCAGCAGCTGGCCCGTGCCGTGCGAGGTGTCGATGTCGTCGATGGCTGCGGCGACCGAGGCACCCGCGGCGTCGGTCGTGCTGACCCGCACCTGGGTGGCCTGGTTCTGCACCGCCGTGTCGAACCGCACCGTGCCCGTGACCGGAGCGCCTGCGGAGACGGAGGAGGAGAAGACGGCGGCGATGTCGACGGCGCCGCCGGCGATGATCGCGACGATCGCGCCGCCGAGAGCCGAGAAGTCGAGCACGTCGACGGGCGCCGCCGCCGAGGCGTCGATGCCACCGCCGAAGACCCCGCCCGAGAGAGCGCCGCCCGCCTGCACGACGAACGTGTCGTCGCTCGTGCCGCCGACGAGGGTCCCGACCCGCGTGAACGAGATCGGTGCCGGCGCCCCGGCCCACGTGAGGGTGCCGGCATCCGTCCCGGTGATGGTCCAGGTGTTCGCGACATCGAGCGCGACCAGCGAGTCCGCGCCGCCGCCACCGTCGATCGAGGCGGTCGCGCCGCCGGGTCGCAACGCGAACGTGTCCGCGGCGGAACCGCCCACCAGCCTCTCGACCTGGGAGTACGCGAAGTGCGTCGCGTCACCGGAGTCCGCCCCGGCGATCACCCAGTCGGTGTCCTCGTTGCGACCGATCACCGTGTCGGTGCCGCCGCCGCCCACGATCACCAGCGTGACGAGGTCCGAGACGGCGCCGACGCGGAACGTGTCGTTCCCGGTCCCGCCGCGCACCGTCAGCGTGGCCGCCGCGATGCCGAAGACGAAGCGGTGCAGTTCGCCGGTGTTGCTGAGGAATTCGACCGACACGCTCGTCGCGTCGATGCTCTGCACGCGGATGTCGTGGTTCACGCCGTCGTCCGCCTGGATGCTGCACGCCGTGCAGTTGAGGTCGACCGGCTCGAGCCCGTCGTACGCCGTCACGTTCCCGTCGCGCGCCACGGTGCCGGATTGCGGTCCGGTGACCACGGCCTGCCCGCTCGTCGCGGCGCCGGACGAGACCAGGGTGTCGTAGCCGCCCGCGCCGCCGTCGACGGAGGCGATCGAGCCGGAACCTTCGATCACGAACGTGTCGTCGCTGCCGGCCGCACCCTGCAGGTGCTCGACCCCCGAGAACGAGACGGACGCTGCGCCCGCGAGCAGAACCCCGGATCCGGCGCCCGTCACGACCCAGCGCGCCGTGACGGCGGGGCCACTCAGCGTGTCGTAGCCGCCCGCGCCGTCGAACGAGATCGCGAT
>NZ_JBKFBD010000043.1:0-41124 GCF_053345975.1 Microbacterium sp. C23T
ACACCGTGTAGACAGGGTCGTTGGAGCCGTTGTACGGCGGCGCGACCTCGCCATCCGCAAGCTGAGCGGGGAGGCTCGGCAGCGCGAACGATCCGGTGGTGGGTCCGGTCCAGGACGCGCCCGTGTAGGAGACGCCGTCGGCCGGGGGGGGGGGCGCGGCCGCCCCCGCCCCCCCCCCCCTTTCTACCTATCTATTGCGGTGTCACTCCGCGCTCGCGTGGCGGCGGCGGTAGGCCGCGAATGCGACCGCCGCGATGCCGGCGAGGAGGACAGCACCACCCGCGACAGCGAACATCGGGCTGATGCCGCCACCCGTGACCGCGAGGGCCTCGGGGTCGGTCGACGCCGGCGTGCCGGTCGGGTCGTCCCCGCCGCCGACGGGCGGGTTGGCGCACTCGGCGGAGGCCTCCGGGTAGAAGACCTCGGTCGAGTACGACGGGTTCACCTCGAAGCGCACCGTGACGCCCTTGCGGGTCCAGTCGTAGTTGCCGTCGGTCTTCACATACTCGCCGTTCACGAGCTCCCAGCCGGGCCACATCTTCGGCGCGAGGTTCGAGGCGCCGGGCCACAGCAGCACGCCGCTGAGCGGCTGATTCTCCGCCACGAAGTCCTCGCCACCGGTGGTGTTCACGAAGGTGATCGTGACGGGGTTCTCGTCGTCGGTCTCGAAGCCCTCGGGCAGCGCGACGTCGTAACCGAGGAACGGCACATCGCCGACGCACGTCGCCTCGATCTCACCGGGGACGAGGTCGCAGACCTCGCCGATCTCGTCGGACTCGAGCTCGCGCGTCTGCGTCTCGGCGGTCTTCGTGACCGTCGGGATCACATCGCCCTGCTCGCCGTATGCGTACGTCGTCGTGGTGACCTCGCGCGTCTGCGTGACCGTGGTGTCACCGCAGTCCCAGGCGCCGTCGACCCACGGAGTCTTCTCCTCGCCGGTGGTCGGCAGCGGGCACTCCTTGAGCTCAGCTGCAGTCATCGGACGCTCCTCGCTCGAGGTCGAGACGACAGGCGTTCCGAGCACCCACGCCTGGCCGTTCCACACGTACTCCGTGGTGGTGGTGGTGGTCGTGGTGGTGACGAACTTGCTCGTGCAGTCCTTGCGGTCCTCGGGGACGCTGGTCACCTTCGGCTCCGGCTTGTCGGGGCGGCACGCGTCGCTGTCGAGCGGGAGCTTCGCCAGGTTCGGCACCTCCCAGACGGTCTTCGCACCTTCGGCGAACACGGTGCCGGGCTTGGGCGCGGCAGTCCACGTGGTCGAGCCGTCGGAGTTGCTCGCCGACGTCCAAGTGACGTTGTCGCTCTTCGTGAACGACCCCGGCGTGGTGCAGGTCGGCAGCGTGATCTGCAGCGACGGCGTCACCACGGTGGGCTCTTCCTCGTTCTCGCACTTGAGGTCGGGCCAGGTGTCAGTCTCGTTGGTCTGAACGAACTTGACGGTGTACTTGCCCGTCGGGATGAGCGCCGAGTAGGTCCAGTCGATGACGCCGGACTTCACCTCCGCCTCGGTGAGCGGCTTGGTCGAGCCGTCGGAGAAGCGCAGCCCGAGGCCGTTCCAGCCGCCGGTGACGTTGAGGTCGACGTACGCGTTGACCTGCTTGGTCTTACCGTCCTTCTTGTACTCGATGTTGATGTGGTCGCCGCTCTTGAGCGCCCGGTTGTAGTCAACGATGATCGACGTGCAATCGAGATCCTGCTTCGGCGGCTTCGGCTGCTCACCCTCGGGAGTCTTGCCCTTGCAGACGATCCAGTGCGAGACGTCGGCCTGGTTGTTCCCGTTCGACGGCGACGCATAAGCGACCCCCGCCTTGGGGTGCTCGATGACGTTGTTCCAGAGGCTGCCGCCCTTGATGACGAGCAGCTCCCAGTGATCGTACGGCGTCCAGGACGAGCTGAACGGCTTGAGAGTGACAGTCTTGCCGCTGTCGGTGACCTTGCCGTGGGCGGTGCTGTCGTCGGCGTCGTACGAGTAGCACTTCGCGCCGTGCGATGCGTACTGCTTCTCCCAGTACGAGGTCTTGTTGGTGTCCGAGCTCCACGGCTGCAGAACCCCCACCTCGCCCTTCAACTGTGGCTCAGTGGCCGATGCCCCGGCGGTCACCAGAGGTGCCACCACGAGCGCGGCGGCGACCAGCGCCCCCGCCAATGCTTTCCATGTTCGCTTGCGCAATGCAGGCACAGCGTTCCTCCCCTTACCGGCGCCGAAGCGCCGTCCCAGCGGTGCACCGAGGCACACCGTTCATCCCAGCGGCACGCCGGAGCGCGCCGTACTTCCCAGCGACGCGCAGAGCGCGCCGTACATCCCAGCGACGTGCGGGGGGCACGTCGGTACTTCTGCGGCACGGGGGCACCGCGTTCCTTCGGTGCACGGGGGCGCACCATTCACCCGTCGGGGGAACGGGTGTCAGACCTCACGCGGTTCGGGCCGAATGGGATCCGGATTCCGCGCCCTTCCCGAAGGTTGCGGAACAGGCGGAGAACCGCCGTTCGTGCAGGCTATCGCGACACGCCCGGATGAGCGAAATCGACGCGCGGGACGGATGCTGGGGGCCGAGGGGTCCATTCCTCTTATATACGTGCCGTCGCGCGAACGAGCCCCTCGCCTTTGGGGTGCGAGGGGCTCGAACGTCCGGCACAAGAGGCGGGCCGGAGTCGGGTGAGAGAGCGGGCCTTGGGGCGGTCCCGCTCTCTCACACGGTCGGTCAGATGGTGGCCTTGGCCTCTCCACGACGGCGGCGGGTGACGATCAGCATCGCCGTGCCTCCGAGCAGAGCGAGCAGGCCGAGGATCACCAGGAGCGGCGGCAGCTCGCCACCCGTCGCCGGGAGTGCCGAGAGGAGGACGACAGCGTCGTCCGAGTCACGGCCCGGGTCGTCCGGGTCACCGAACGTGTGGTAGTCCACGACCGCCACGTTGGTGATCGAACTGCTCTTGGACGCCGGGTTGACCGTCGCCGCGAGCGTGATCGTCGGAGCTGCGGACGGCGACTCGTTCGCACCCTGCGGCTGCAGGGGTCCGAAGAGCACGCAGGTCAGCGTTCCGCCGTAGCCGGAGCCGTCCTGGCCCGCCACCGCACACGACTCCCAGTTCGGGAACGTGTTCGCGTCGCCCTTGCCCGGCCAGGTCACGTCCGTGATCTTGATGTCGGCGGGGATGGTGTCAGTGACCACCACGCCCTCGGCGGCCGAGTCGTCGCTCATGTTCTCCACAGCCAGGCTGTAGGTGAACGACTTGCCGGGCTCGGTCTTCTCGACGCTCGCCGTCTTCTCGATCTGGACGTCGGAATGACGTGCCACGAAGCACTCGGGGCTCGCCGGCGGGTACTCCACCGAGAACTCCAGCGTCGGGTTGACCGAGAAGGTCACCGTCGACTGCAGACGCCACGAGTAGTCGAGCTCGCTCGGGTCGAGGATCAACCTGTTGAAGACGAAGTCCCCTGCATCCGCCGGCGCGTACTCCTGTCCGTCCTGCGGGTTGATGAACCCGCCGTTGGGACCGTAGTCGGACGCCACGAGCGGGCGCCATCCCGGGTAGTCGATCGAGACACCCGACGGCGTGAACGCGGTGCCGGGCCAGTCGATCAGGTCACTCCAGGTCGACGTTCCGCCGGGCTGGGTGATCGCGATCTCCTGCGGGTCGGTCGTCGGCTCGAGGGAGTTCGGCGCCCACACGAAGTCGATCGGGTCGTCCAGCAGCGTGCCCGACTTGGAGATCATCCAGCCCAGGAGCGGGGCGTCGCCCACGCACGTGGTGTAGACGACCGCCGTGATCTCATGCACCGGGATCTCGTTCTCGGAGCAGTCGTTCGTCGGGTCCTGGTCGAGAGGCGCCTCGACGCAGGCCTCGTTCACGAGCGAGTCGATCGGCGTCGGCGGCTCCTCCGCACCCTCCGGATAGTCCGGCGGCAGGAACTCGACGGTCACGGTGATGTCCACCGATTCGCCGGCTCCGAGCGTCGTGTCCGGCCCCATCCTGACCGAGATCATGTTGCCGGGACCCACGAGGGCGACGCCGTAGTCATTCAGCCAGCCGTCCGGAAGGTCGACTGCGCTCACCTGGAGCCGCGCGGGCACCGGGTCGGTGACCACGAGGCCCTTGGCGTCGCGGGTGCCGTTGTTGGTGACGGTGAGCACGTAGTCGAACGTGTCGCCCACCTCGGCCCAGGGCTCCTCACCCTCGGGCGGCTCGGGCAGGTTGGTCGCCGTCTTCAGGATCGAGACGTCGTCATAGTGGACCGTGCCACACGCGCTGTCATCCTCCGTGACCTCGCCGACCGTGAGGTACGCCGTGTTGACGATGCCGATACCCTCGGTCACCTCGGCGTCACAGGGGTTTGGGTCCTCCGGGATCGCACTGACCTCGACATTCACCGACACCGTGTAGACAGGGTCGTTGGAGCCGTTGTACGGCGGCGCGACCTCGCCATCCGCAAGCTGAGCGGTGAGGCTCGGCAGCGCGAACGATCCGGTGGTGGGTCCGGTCCAGGACGCGCCCGTGTAGGAGACGCCGTCGGCCGGAGCGTCGAGCGTGTCCGACAGATCGTACGTGATCGGCACGACGGCGCTGTTGTTGTGGACCCGGACGTCGTAGGTCACGGTCCAGCTCCCGTCCTCGTGCTGGGTCGACCCTGTCGCCGTCTTCTCAACCGTGAAGCCCTGATCGACGTGCGAGTTGACGATCGTGCAGACCACGTTCTCGCCCTTGTCGAGGCCACGCAGGTCTGCCTTCCCCGCCGTGCTGTCCGTCAGGGTGACCTGTCCGTCCTCGTTGAGGCAGGACCACAGCCCGGCCGCGAACTCGTCCGAGCCCGGGAAGTCGCCGATCAGGTCCTCCGAGAGGACGAAGGGCACCCCCGCCACGACGTTCGTCTTGACGACGTCGCCGCCGGCCAGGTTCGTCACCGCGGGCCCGATCTGGGGTGCGGCGATCAGCTGCCAGTTCGTGTCTTCGACCCCGGGAGCGCCCGAGACGATCTTGACCAGCGCGATCGACGGCAGTTCCGCCGTGTTCGTGAACGTGCAGGTCACCGGCGCGCCGGGCATCGTGAACGAGCCCTCGCGAGCACTGCCGGTGAAGACCA
Organism: Microbacterium sp. C23T; assembly: GCF_053345975.1. Classification (NCBI taxonomy): domain Bacteria; kingdom Bacillati; phylum Actinomycetota; class Actinomycetes; order Micrococcales; family Microbacteriaceae; genus Microbacterium; species Microbacterium sp. C23T. Next base: position 5,081 of record NZ_JBKFBD010000043.1, read on the forward strand.
CCGTCTCTCCGCTGGTGCAGACCAGCGTCGACGTGTAGTCGGAGGCGTCACCGTGCTCGACGCTCACGATCTCCTTGACGTTCACCGTCTGACCGATCGTCGCCTCGGCGCTGATCGTGTGGTCGAGGTCGGTGAATGTGCCACCGTCGGTGTTCGATGTCGCCGCACCGGTCGCGCCGCCGGTGACCGACAGGGCGGCACTGTCGCCGTCCTGGCTGTTCACCCAGCTCTTGACGACCGTGAGGTGCGCCGTCTGCGAGACGTTGATGAAGCGGCAGATCGCGGCGCCGGTCACCTTCAGGGTGAACGCGCGACCGTCGACGCCGACCGCCGTGGTCTCACCTGCGGAGCAGGAGAAGGTCGAGGCGTACGTGCCGTTCGCCGTGAGAACCTCCTTCATCGGCAGCACCGCACCGATGCGGACCTGGAGCCCGACGACGTTGATGTCGTCGAGGAAGTCCTTCGGCGAGTTCGCCAGCATCGTCGAGAGCGCCGTCGCGATCGGACCCGACTCCGGCGTCACCGAGAGCGAGGTCTTGTCACCGGTGAGGGCGTCGATCCAGTTCTTCTTGAGCAGGACGCCGACCTTCACGGCGGTGTTGGTGAACGTGCAGCTGACGTTCGCCGATGAGGCCTCGAACTCCGGGATCGTGGTGCCCTGCCCCGATGCCTCCGTACCGGTGCAGACGTAGCTCGACGTGTACGAGCCACGGTTGCCTGCGGTGTTCAGCGTCTCGGCGATGTTCACCGGGTCACCGACGCGGACCGTCTCGGTCACGACAGGGGCGTCGGTCTCGTTGACGATGAGCTGACCGGCGGTGCCGGCCGTCGAGGTCTCGGTCGTGCCGTTGACCCCGAGCTGGGCGGTGTCGCCGCCGAAGGCGTCTGCCCAGGTCTTGTTCACCGTGACCTGGATGGCCTTCGCGGTGTTGACGATCGTGCACACGACCGACTTGGTGACAGTGATCTGACCGATGGTGCCACCGGTGCCGCTCGTGCCGTCGTCGCACGACCAGGTCGAGGTGTACTCACCCTGGTTGTCGTCGTCCAGCGTCTCCCCCAGGACCGCCTTCTCGCCGATCCGCACCTGCAGGGTCGCGATCTGCGGCGAGGTCCCGTCGCCCTCGGGCGCCACCGCTTCGATGACGGAGACCGCGGGAGGGGCCGAGATGCCGAGATTCGCGGCATCGCCCTGGAATGCGTTCACCCACTGCTTCTTCAGCGTGACGGTCGCCTTCTGAGCTGTGTTGGTGAAGGTGCAGACGACGTCGGCGTTCGGCATCCGGTCCAGCGTGTACGCCTTGTCGGAGCCGGTGACGGCCACGGTCGGCGTGCACGAGAACGTGGTGCCGTATGTCGCGCCGCTCGGCGCCGTGAGCGCCTCGCCGAAGTTCACCGTCTCGCCGACGCGAACCGTGGCGGTGGCGACGTTCACGCCGTCGAGCTGGGATCCGACCGCGCCCGTCGCCGTGCTCTTCGCGCCGTCGGCGTCACCGGTCAGGGACAGCTGAGCGGAGTCGCCCTGGAAGGCGTCGACCCACTGCTTCTGCAGCCTGACGTCGCGGGTCTTCGCGGTGTTCGTGAACGTGCACTGCACGCCGTTCGCCGACGCGGGGTAGGCGGGCACCGTGATGGATCCGGTCAAACCGGTGTTGTCCGACACCGACGCACCGACGCACGAGAGAACGGAGGCGTACAGGCCCCTGTTCTGCGCGTTCAGCACCTCGGACAGATTCAGGCTCGACCCCGGCGCGACACTCACAGAGATCACGGGGCCATCGGTCGGAGCCGTCGACGTGCCCGTCGCGGTGGTGGCGCCACCGATCGCCAGGTCGGCCTTGTCACCGTCGAACGAGTTGACCCAGTCCTTGGTGAGGGTGACGGTGGCGTACGGGATGTTCACGAAAGGCGTCGAGATCGTCGCGTTCGGCGCGGCCTGCGTGACCGCGAAGGTCTTCGCCGACGGATCGAGCACGTAGCCGGCGGGCGCCGCCGTCTCGGTCACCGAGTAGGTGCCGATCGGGAGGTTCACGACCTTGATCTGGCCGGCCACCGGGTCGGCGTCGTTGGCGCCGTTGTCGACGACCGTCTTCGGGAAGGTCGCCGCCCAGGGCGCAGCGGCCGCGGGACCGCCGGTCGCGGCGAGCGAGAAGGTGGCGCCGCCCAGCAGCGCACCGTTCGCATCACCAGCCCGCTTCGTCCACGCACCAGATCCGAGCGGATCCTTGAACGTGAGGGTCTTCGACTCGGCCGTGTCACCGAAGGTCACCTGCTGCGGAGTCGAGTCAAGGAGGTAACCCGCGGGGGCCTCCGTCTCGGTCACCGTGTAGGTACCGGGCTGCACGTTCCCGTTGAACACGATCTTGCCGCCGGCATCCGTCGTCCCCGTCGTCGAGCCCGTCCCGGTCGCCGGGTTGGGCGAGATGGAGAACTTGGCGCCGGCAAGCGGCGTGCCTGCCATGTCGGTCTTGAGGATCGTCAGGGTCGAGCAGGTCGACGGGACGTTCGCGGCGACCGGCTTGATCCAGTCGGCCAGCGATGACGTGTCCTCGGGCGAGGAGCTGGAGCGGACGTTGAGCACGCCGTAGTTGCCGCTGCAGCCGGCGTTGCCGAAGAGGACCGTCAGGTCGATGCCCATCTCCGCGAACTCACCCGGCTCGAGGACCTCGCCCGCGAGGTTCTCGATCTGGCCCTGGTTGACCTGTCCGACGAAGCCGGAGAGGGTGCCCAGCGAGACCCATGCGGTTCCGTTCCACCGATCGGCGCCGACGAGGGAGATCGTGTTGTTGCCGTTCTGCTCGATCGTCAGCCGGAGGTCGTTGACCGACCGGTCCGGTGTCGGGCCCGACGTGTTCGGCTTCTGGTTCAGCTCGACGTGGTAGGACACCGAGCCGTTGTTCACCTCGCGTTCGAACCCGAGGTACGCGAAGACGTGGCCTCCGACGGTCTGCGTGTACGCGTAGACGTTGCCGATGTCGGTCTTGCCGGGCGCGACCCCGTTTCCACCGATCTGTCCGGCGCTCCACGGCCAGTTGCTCTCCTTGGAGCCTTGCGTGAACTGGGTCGCGTCGCCGTAACCGTCGTTCGCGACGGGCTGGCTGCCCACCGTCGCCCAGTCCTTGGAGCCGGCGCCGTCGAGACACAGGTTTCCGTCGATCTCGAACCCGCCCAGCGGAGACCCGGCGACGGGCCATCCGGCGCACGCCAACGCCAGGGCAGAGATCTCGGGCTCGGCCAGCGGCGCAGCGAGGGCTGCCGGCGGCGCCGTCTCATCGGGCGCGGTCGCCTCAGGCGCTGCGGGCGGCTGGTCGGCCGGCGTCTCGGCCGCCGGCGGCGTGCTCGCATCCGCAGGCGGCGGAGGCGCAGCATCCGTCGATGTCGTGTCGGTCGTCGTCGCCTCTGTGGTGGCGGCGGGGTCGGGGGTGGTCACCTCCTCCGCCGATGCCGGGGACATCCCCGAGAACACAAGAGAACTCGCCACGATCGCGGCGAGTCCTCCCACGTACCAGCGGTTCTGGAGCGCGATACGTCGCTCCTCAGTCCGCTCCTGACGCATGCGGCGGCGCGGACCCTCAGACTTCGAGGCGCGCACGAAAGTACGACTGAACATCAACTTCACCCTTGGTCGAATCGACACAGGGTGCCCCAAGTAGAGGCCCCTCCCAGCACGTGACGACTCGCTGCGAGTTGATGAACCCAAGAACCGAGGGATCCCAAGTCCCCAAGGTTCGGCTATCTCCCCAAACACGAGCCGAAACGTGTTCCCGCTGGCAAAGGTATGCCCGGCATCCACCCGCGTCAAGTAACGGGTTGAAAACGGATGCCGGGTGGCTGGAGAGGACGGGCCCTTGGGGGATGCCCGCCCTCTCCAGGGATCACAGCGTCGGCTTGACCTCTCCGCGTCGGCGGCGCGAGACCGCGACCACGGCAGCGCCCGTGAGCATCACGACCAGGCCGAGCAGGATGAGCGGCAGCATCGTGCTCCCACCGGTCGCCGGCAGTGTCGAGAGCAGCACGGTGGCGTCGTCCGAGTCACGGCCCGGGTCATCCGGGTCGCCGAACGTGTGGTAGTCAACCACCGCGACGTTCGTGATCGTGTTCGTCTTCGACGACGGGTTCACCATCGCGGAGAGCGTGATCCTCGGAGCGACGGACGAACCGCCGTTGTCGGAGTTGATCGGCTGCAGCGGTCCGAAGAGCACGCATGTGAGCGTGCCGCCGTAGCCGGAGCCGTTCTGGCCCGTCACCTCGCAGGACTGCCAGTTCGGGAACGTGTTCGCGTCGCCCTTACCGGTCCAGTTGACCGCGGTGATCTTGAGGTCCGCCGGGATCTTGTCGGTCACGACCACACCCTCGGCCGCCGCGTCGTCGCTCACGTTCGCCACGTCGAGCGTGTAGGTGAACGACTTGCCGGGCTCGGTCCTCTCGACGCTCGCCGTCTTCTCGATCTGCACCTCGGTGTGGCGTGCGACGAAGCACTCCGGCGTCGCCGGCGGGTACGAGGTCGAGAACGTCTCACTCGGGTTGACCGAGATCGTGACCTCGGTGTTGTACCGCCAGGAGTAATCGAGCTCGCTCGGGTCGAGGATCAGGCCGTTGAAGACGTACTCGGCCTGCTGCGCCGGCGTCATGACGTTGCTCGTTCCCGGCAGGTAGTACTGCGTGGGGTTCGAGCCCGGCACGATGTCGGTGACCTCGATGGCGCGCCATCCCGGATAGTCGATCGAGATGCCGGATGGCGTGAACGCCGCGCCGGGCCACGAGATCTCGTCCGACCATGTCAGGGTCCCACCCGGCTGGGTGAGGCTGACGTTCGCGGGCGTCGTGTCCGGCGTCACGAACTGGTTGACCGGCTCCCAGAAGAAGTCGATCGGCTCGGCCAGGAGCGTCTGCGACTTCGTCACCGACCACCCGAGGAACGGAGCGTCGCCCACGCACTTCGTGAAGACGACCACCGAGATGTCGCGGACGGGGATCTCGTTCGTGTCGCAGTTGTTGGACTCGACGGCATCACTGTCGGCCTCGACGCACGCGGTGTTGACGAACTCCTCGATCGCCGCCGGCGCCTCCGGCGGTGTGCCGGTGCCCACGTCGATCACGTCGCTCTCGACCTCGGTGAACTCGACGTGCACCTTGATCGTCACCGACGCGCCGACCGCGAGGGTCGGAGTGCTCACGCTGAGCTCACCGTTCTCATCCACCAAGTCGGGCGCGTTGTCGTTGACCCAGCCCGCGGGCAGCTCGATGCCGGTGACCTCGAGACGATCCGGGATCGGGTCGGTCACGACGACGTTCGTGGCGTCTCGCGTGCCCAGGTTGGTCACCGTGAGCTCGTACGTGAACTCGTCGCCCGGCTCGACGCTGCCCACCTCGGGCAGGCCGGACGCGGTCTTCTCGATCTTCACGTCGTCGTAGTGCACGACCTGGCAGCCGTCGTCGGACTTGACGTACTCGCCCGACGTGACCGTCCCCACGTTCGGGATCAGGATCCCACTGGACTCGGTGTCGCGGCAGGCCTGTGGCTCGCCGACCGGCGCCTCGGTGACCTCAACCGTCGCGAACACCCGGTAGGTGTGCGCGCCGTCCTCGGCCGTCAGCTCGCCGCCGTCCACGACCGTCCACGTCCCCGAGCCGTTCCAGGTCGGGTTCGTCGGCTCCGGCGTCACCGCGTCGTTCGACTCGGCGTTCCATTCGCCGACCAGCGTGACGCCCGTGGGCAGCGCCGGGGCATCCGTCAGGTCGTAGGTCAGCGCGTCAGCGGCGTTCGCCGGCACCTGGTCCGGGAAGTCGACCGTCACGAAGTACTCGATGTCCCACGTGCCGTCCCCGTTGTCGGTCGTCGCCCCGCCGTGCTTCTCGATCTTCGGGAAGACCGGCTCGGAGCAGGCCTCCACCGGAGTCTCGGAGCCGCCCGAGGTGAGCAGCGCCGTGTTCAGGAAGCCGCCGGCCTCCGGAACCTCGCCGCCGAGGCAGGCGGTGGTCTCGTCGTCGATCGCCTTCTTGGCCACCGACGCGACGACCGTCACCGTGTACGTGTGGGTCTGACCTGCCGCGATCTTGCGATCGTTCGCGAGAATCTCGGTCGAGTCGGGACCGGCGAAGTCGTGCGACGTGCCCGCGTACTCCCACTCGGCGCTGCCGATGTTGATGTCACCCCCGAAGTCCAGCGTGTCGGTGAGGTCGTACTCGGCCGACAGGCCGTCGGGGTTCTGCGGGCCCTTCGCGGCGAGCTTCACGTCGATGTCATAGACGATCGTCCAGTCGCCCGTGTCGGGGTTCTGCGTCGTCGAGGTCACCGTCTTGGTCGGCACCGGGTAGACCCGGTCCTTGACCGGGATGCAGGCATCGCCGGGGATCTCGATCTCACCGATCGACAGCAGCGCCGTGTTGAAGAATCCGGTGCCCTCGCCCTCGCAGGCTGCGAGGTCGGGGTCGAACGTGTCGGTGATGTCGACCAGCCACGCGATCGTGTACACGTGCGGCTCGTCGTCCGCGCCCAGCGGCACGTTCGTCACGAAGTCCGCGCCCGCCGTCACCGGGATGGGAGTACCCACCGGGTCGGTGTCGGTGCGCTGCGCCACACCCGAGATCACGTCGATCCCCGGTGCGAACGCCGGCGTGTCGGACAGCGAGTAGAACGTGTCGTAGCCGCTGCCGGTGACCCGGAGTTCGTAGGTCACGAGCCACTTCGAGGCGTCATCCTCGTCCTGCGCGGCCGAGACCCCCATCTTCTGGAACGTGGGCAGCTTCGGCTCGGAGCAGTCGTCGGCGGGGATCGCCTCGCCGTTCACCGTGACCGTCGCCACGTTGAGGAAGCCGCCGGCCGACGGGCCCTCGTCGTCCTTGCAGACGAGGGTGTCGCCATCCCACGCCGCCGCGTCGACATTCGCGTGCACCGTCACCGTGTAGGTGTCGACACCGGCCGCGTCGACCTTCGGCGCGAGCACCTGGTCGGTCGCAAGGGTGGCGCTCCAGGCCGGCCCGGCGAAGTCGCCGGGTCCGGTAGGACCGGTCCACGAGGCATCCACGATCTCGATGTCGCCACCGAACTCGAGGGTGTCGTCGAGGCTGTACACGGCCGCCAGCGTGGTCGAGGAGTTCGTGACGACCACGTCGTACGTGATCTCCCACGTCCCGTCTTCGAGCTGCTTCGTGCCGGTCACCGTCTTGGCGATGTCGACCGTCGGACGGTCGATCTGGGCGCAGTCCTCACTGGTGTTCCCGCCGACGCCGTTGGTCACGGTCGACGAGTTCCAGATGCCGCCGCCCTCGCTCTCGCAGTCGAGGGCGGAGTCGTCGACGGATGCCGCCACCGAGACCGTGCGCGTCACCGTGTAGGTGTGCGTGGCACCGGTCGGGATCAGTCCCGTCGCGAACTGCACGACTGCGCCGCCATCCCACGCCGGGTTCAGCGTGCCCGAACCGCCGCCGGTGGCCACCGGACCGGTCGCCGCCCACTCTCCGCCGCTCACGCCCGCAGGCAGGGCGTCAGGAGTGTCGGTGATCGAGTACCAGAGGTCGATACCGGTGCCGTTGGTCACCGACACCTCGTAGCTGAGCGTCCACTCACCGGTCTCGGTGTTCTGGACCGACTCGAGCGCCGTCTTCTGCACTGTCGGCTTCGCCGGGATCGCGCAGCCGCTGTCGCTGTCGCTGCCTCCCGGGTACGTGACGGTCGCCACGTTGAAGAAGCCACCGCCGTTCTCGGTGCACCGCAGGCCCGAGGCCGGAACCGGATCGACCTTCGAGGTGGCCGTCACCACGTAGGTGTACACGTGGGCGTCCGCTCCCGTCGCATTCGCTGCGATCGGCACGTCGGTGGTGTCCGGCGAGCCCTCCCAGCCCTGCGTGAGAATCTCGAAGCTCGTTGCGTCGAACTGCGGCGTGTCGGTCAGCGTGTAGACGCTCGGGAGGGGGTTCGGGTTCGACACCGTCACCTCGTACTCGATCGTCCAGATGCCGTCGGCACCCTGCGAGACGACGCCGTCCGACTTCTCGATCTGGACGGGCCGCGGGTTGACCGAGGTGCAGCCGTCGTCGTTCGTCGTGCTGACGCCGTTCGTCACCGTCGCCGTGTTGACGATCGCGACACCTGTCGCGGTGCCTTCACCGCAGGCATCCGCCACCGGGCTCAGCGTTCCCGTGATGGTGACCGTCGCCGTGATCGTGAACGTGTGCGTCGCACCGTTCGCGATCGACTGTGCCGCGATGACGTTCGGGATCGGCCAGGTGGCCGAGGCGTTCGGCCCCGTGACCTTCCAGTCCGAGATCGCCGTGCCCGCCGGCGCGGCCGGCGGAGTGTCGGTCAGCGAGTAGTACAGCGTCTTCCCGCTGGCGTTCGACACCGCGACCTCGTACGAGATCGTCCAGGTGCCGTCCGCGTTCGCGGTGGCCGGCTTGCCGGTCTTCACGATGGTCGGGGCACCCGGCGTCGCGCAGCCGGTGTCGGTCGCGGTTCCGCCCGGGAACGTCACGGTCGCCCGGTTGAAGAAGCCGCCGCCGTTCGTGAGGTCGCACGTGAGCGAGGGGTTCTCGACCTGCGCGTTGCGGTTCACGACCATGCGGTACTTGAACGTGTGCGATGCGCCCGCCGCGATCGGCGTGTTCGGCGCCGGCACGGGCGGCTGGTCGGCCGTCGGAACCCATCCGCTGGAGGGGTCGGCAGTCCAGCCTGCGCCCGGCTGCGGGGTGTCGGTCAGCGTGTAGACCGTCGCCGTCGTCTGGCTCGAGTTCTGCACGGTGACGTCGTAGAGGATCTCCCACTGGGTGAGCGAGATCTGCGTCACGACGCCCGCGTTCGACTTCACGACCGTCACCGGCGGGAGCACGATCGACACACAGCCCGTGGCATCCTTGACGATCTGACCAGACGTCACCGTCGCCTTGTTCTTGAGGCCTGCTTCAGCCGCGCAGTCGCCGATCGAGGTCGCCGAGGTCGAGGGCACGAGCTTGCCCGTCACGGTGTACGCGTAGCTCGTGTTCGCGGGCAGCGTGCCCGTCCAGATCGTCGCCGATCCGGGTGCGTAGGGCGATGCCGCGGGAGCCGGCGCACTGCCGACCGCGGTGACCGTCCAGCTGTTCGGGTCGAGCGTCCAGCCCGCGGGAGCGGCAGGGAACGCGTCGCTCAGCGTCGCCTGCACCGCCGTGGTGGCGCTGGGGTTGCCGACCGTGACCGTGTACTCCACGTTCCACGAGGAATCCGGGTTCTGGGTTGCGGGGTTCTTGCCGACCTTGATGATGGTCGGGAACACCGGCTGCGCGCAGTCCTGCACGGTCGTCGGCTTGCCGTCGACCGTGAGAGTCGCCGTGTTGAGGAAGGCACGCTTCGGCTCGGTCGAGGTGCAGACCGAGGAGGTCGCGCCCGCCGCGCTGGGCGCCACGTCAGCGACGACCGTCACTGTGTACACGTGGGTCGCCAGCGGCTGGTTCACGTTCGTCTGCGGTGCGAGCGAGCCGCTGGGCGCCAGTGTCGCGGTGCCGGCCGGGAGCGTGAAGGCGCCGCTGGTGCCGTTCGGACCGGTCCAGCTCGCGGCCGAGGCCGTGATGCCGGCGCCGAGCTGCAGCGCATCGGTGAGCGAGTAGAAGAGCGTCGACGTGCGCGACTGGTTGGTCACGGTGATGTCGTAGACGATCTGCCACTTGCCCGCGTCCGGACCGGCAGCGATCTGCTGCGGCGAGCCTGCGCGCACCTTCTTGACGATGCCGCCCTCGGCCGGGATCGCCGTGTTCGTGATCTCACACGTCACGTTCTTGCCGACGACAGGGACCACGACGTCGTCATCGACCGGGAACGCCACGCGCGGGTCGCTGCCCGTGATGTAGCAGCTCCAGTCGCCGGCGGTGTAGCCGGAGACATTCTGGCTCTCGGAGAGGGTATATTCCGCTCCGGGCATGACCGCTCCGGATGCCGTTCCCTGGCCCGTCACCGAAGGCTGGCCGTCGGCCGCCGCGGTGAGCGTCCACATGTCGGGCGTCGCGGAGCCTGCGCCGTTCTTGTTGTCGACGATCTTGACGAGGTTCAGCGTCGGCTTGATCGCGCGGTTGGTGAAGGTACAGGTCACGTTCGCGCCGTTGGCGACCGTCACCGTCTTGTCCTGCAGCGAGGTGCCGCCGGTCGAGCAGACGAGGTTCGTCCACTCGTAGCCGGTGATCTGGTTGATCTCGTTGAGCGTGTAGACCCCCGCCGGGACATCCTTCGTCTCGTTGTGGTCGAACGTCAGGGTCGCGTCCTGGCCACGCTTGGCCGTGAGCTTCTGGTTCCAGTCGCTCGGGACCGCGGAGCCGCCGTTGCTGTCATCGACGACCTTGACGAGCGTGAGCTTGCCCGGCTTGTCGTCGTTGGTGAACGTGCACGTGACGTCGTCACCCGGCTTGAGTGTCAGCGTCGGAGCTGCCTTCGTGGTGTTCGGGTAACCGGTGCACGAGAGAGTCGTCCAGTCGTAGCCGCTCGGTCCGCCCGACTCGTTGAGCGTGTAGACCTCGTTGGCCGCGACGTCGCCACTGACGCCGGTCGTCCCGCTCAGGTCGGGCCCGTCCGCCGAGGTCGCCGTCAGCGTCCACGCAGTGTTCTGCGCGGTACCGCCGTTGTTGTTCACGACGGACTTCACGAGGGTCAGCTTGGGGGCGTTGTCGTCGTTCACGAACCGGTAGATGTCGTTGCCGAGAGCGCCGACGGTGATCTGCCAGTTGCCCGCCCCGTTCTTCTGCGGGTACTTCGTCGGATCCGGGTTCGCCACCACGTCGACCCACGAGACCCCGTCGAACTTCTGCAGCTTCTGGAAGGAGTACCCCGGGACCGTCGACTCCGTCAGCGTGTAGACGTGGTCAGGGCGCACCCAGAATCGGCTCGCTTCGACGAAGACGCCGGAGCCGGTGACACTCACGGGCGACAGACCCGCGAGAGTGGCGGGAGTCGCGGTGAGCTGCCAGTCCGACGCCGTCTTGTCGCCGCCGTTGTCGTTGATGACGCTCTTCAGGAGCGTCAGCTGGGCGCTCTGGTTCGTCAGCGTGCACGCGACGCGGAAGCCGAGCGGAACGTTGACACCGCCGTTGATCCCATCGGAGTAGCCGCTGCCCGGCCACGGGTCGCCGTCCGCCTCGACCCGGATGCAGGTCGCCGAACCCGTCGAGGCGGGGTTCGACTGCAGCGATGTGCGGTTGTCGGTCTGCAGGTAGCGTGCGTCGCCGTCCTCTTCGAACAGCTGGTAGCGGGCGTCAGGCGTGACCGGCTGGTTCGTCACCGCCGCGGTGCCTGTCGAGCCCGAGAATCCGGGCAGGGCAGGAGCGGGCACGGGCGCACCGGCCAGGAACTGGGCGTGGAGATCCCAGGATGAGGCGTCGCCCGGTCCGTTCGCCACGTTCTTGACGAGCGTGAGCCGGCTCTGGCAGGTGACCGTGTTGGTGATGGTCGCGGTGTTGTGCTCCTGGGTGAGCTGCATCTGGTAACCCGAACCCAGCGCGATGTCCGCCGGCGACCCGTTGAGCGTCGTGATCTTCGCGACGTTCGTGCACATGGTCGGGTCGATCAGCGTCACGGACTCGTTGATCGTCGCGCTGCCGTTCTGGGTGTAACCGGTCCGGGTGACGCCCCAGCCCTGGTTCGTCGCACCCGCTGCGCCGGGGCCCGTAAGCGTCAGCTGTGCCGAGAGTCCCGCCGGCTGAGCGCCGTTGGCGTACTCGACACCGTTGACCTTCCACACCTTGTTGACGGTGATGTCGGCCTCGGGGTTGGGTGCGCGGTTGTAGACGATGCAGTTGACGGCCTGGGTGCTGGGCACCGTGACGGTGAATCCGTTGGTGGGATTGCCGGTCGGCACGACGTTCTGCTGCGTGTTCAGGTTCGTACAGACGGCGTTCTGTCCGCTCACGGGTTGGAGCGTGAAGCCCTGGTGCTGAGTCTCCGTGACGGTCACCGATGCGTTCGACGTTCCGCCCGGGAAAGCGAGCGGGAACGTGACGGTGCCGGTGCCGTCGTCGGTCGTGGTGCGCGACGGGTTCGGCGTGGTGACGCCGGCCGTGTTGATCTGGCTGTTGAAGGTCCAGTCCGCACCCGAGGGGGTCGCGCCCTGGATCGAGCCCTGCGGCGCGTTGCTGGGAACGATCATCTTCGTCACCGTGAGCGAGCCGGCGCAGTTGCCGAGTGCGAGGTTGCGCAGCGCCGTGCCGACGGCGCTGTAATCCGCGGTCTGGTAGAAGTCGGCGACCTGCCCGTTGCTGCCGTTGTAGGCGGTCGGGCCCGAGATCGCGCGAAGGTTCAGCGAGTTGGTCGCACCGGTGGCGCCCGCGCCGACACCGAATGCGAGGACTCGGGTTCCGGCCGCCTTGAGGGCGTTGGCCGAGTAGATGCCGTTCTCGGTCTCACGGAAGCGGTTGTCGCTGCCACTGCCCTGGTAGGGCTGGTTGTACGTGGTCGGGTTGCCGTCGGTGATGACCACGGCGACGTCGAACTTGTTGTCTCCCGTGTTCGACGATGCCGCGACGCCGAGACCGCGGTCCCAGTTGGTGCCGCCGGACGACGTCCAGCCCGAGTACCGGTTCTTGAACGTCGTCCCCTGCCCGGCTGTCGAGACCGACACGAGGTCGGGGTAGTTCTGTGACGCACCTGCCCCGGGCGTCTGCCACGAGAACGAGAAGAGCGACATGCGCGACGGGGTCCCCTGCAGTGCGTCGACGAACGTGTTGGCCGCCTGCTTCAGGTTCGGCAGCGCGTCGCCGACCGAACCCGAGATGTCGAGGATGAGTGCGACGTCGAGGCCACAGGCCGGGGCGAGCGTCGGGTTGTTGCGCGACTGCTGCCAGATTCCCTGCGAGGCGTTGTCCGCCGAGCCGGAGTCCAGCATCAGCTGCGACGCGTTCAGCGACGAGTAGGCGGTGTTGCCCTGCAGGCCCACCTTCATGCGGAACTGGTAGGCCAGCGCCGAGCCGCTTCCGGAGGCGCCGCCGACGCGCAGCGTCGGGTTGGCGTAGTACCCCGAGGGGACGCTGTACTGCACAACCCACGGGCGGGTGCCGTTGTTCGCACCGCCGGTCTGCGTCGCCGGCACCGTGAACACGCAGTCGCCGTTCGCGTCCGAGACGCAACGGGCCCAGCCGGCGCCGTCGCCCGCAACCCCGTCGGCACGCGTGCCGCTCGGGGCGCCGTTGCTGTCGCTCTGAAGGTGCAGGACGACGCCCATCAGGTTGGTGACGCCCGTGACGCCGGTGCGGTCCGAGCCGACCTTCACCGTGATGGTCGCCTGCTGCGGGGCACTGTACGTGTGGGTGAACGTACACGCCGCGACGAGGTTCTGGTCCGCCGTGCCCTCGAACGCGAGCGTGTTCGGGGCAGTGAAGCGCAGGCGGGTGTTCCCGCTGGTGTCATTCAGGGTGCAGCTGACGCTGCTGAGGTAGTTGGCGGTGTCGCCGTTGCCGGTCGCGGTGAGCGCGTAGGTACCCGGCTTCGAGACGCGACGCTGCTGGCCGCTGGTGAAGGCGTAGTCGTTGTCGGGTGAGCTGCCGTCGGCGAGAAGCGCCCAGTCGTCGGTCGACGCGGGGCCGCCGCCGACGATGACGTTCGTCATCGTGAGGGTGCCGCAGACCGCGTTGCCGCCGACGCAGTCCGCCGCGACGAGCGCCAGGGGCGCGACGAGGCTCTGCTCGGGTGCGGCGCTGCGGGCTTGCGGCTCGACAGGCTGCTGCGTCGACTCCTCCGACGGAGCCGGTGCGGGCTCCGACGGAGCAGGCTCCGCCGGGGCGGGCGCCGGGTCGGACGGTGCCGGCTCGGCCGGCGTCTCCTCGGCGGGAGGTGTGGTGTCCTCCGGAGGAGTCGTCGCTTCGGTCGACGGCGTGGGCGTCGGAACGACCTCCGCGATCGCCGGAGTGACCCCCGTGAAGATCAGCGCTCCCGACAGCAGCGTCGCGATGCCACCGGCGTACCACCGGTGCCTCATCGTCAGCTTGCGGTCGCGCTCACGCGCCTCCCGAAGCCTGCGCCGCACTCCCGAGCGTGCCGAACCGTCAATTCCCCAGTGCCCAGACATCAAGGTTTCCCCTTCTCGCTGATGTCAGCTCAAGGGGACCCCGAATTCCCGGTCAGGCTCCCCAAGTGTGCGTTCCCATCCGGTGTTAACTCCCCAGTCGCACCGGACGCACGTAGCCCACGGTCAAGTTATCGGCGCTTCGGGCGGGACGTCAAGTCTCAATAATCACGTGCCGGTCACGATCGCCTCAGGAAACGCGAAAGCGGCCCGGGTCTCCCCGGGCCGCTTCTCGATGATTCCGCTACTGGTTGCCGACTGCTCCGTCGACGTTCCCGCGGATGTCGTCGACCGTGTCGTGGTGCTCCTCCGGCACGACCTTCTTGGCGAGACCCGACGCGCCGTCGAGCACTTTGTCGCTGATGTCCTCGGCCTGCTCGGATTTCAGGAACTCGCCGATCTTGTCCTTGTTCTGCTCGTACAGGTCCTTGCCCTGGTTCACCAGGTCGTCGAAACCGCCCATGCTCACTCCTTCGCGCACCCCCCGGCGAGGCGCCCAGACCCATCCTGTCGGGACGGATGCCGCGGCGGAACCCCTACGCCGGGCGCAGGTTCTACCGGCTGATGCGGACGGGCCGTCCGGACACCCCTCACGCGCCCGCAGACGCGGAGAAGCCCCCGGGATCTCTCCCGGGGGCTTCTCGCAGCAGTTGCGCCGAAGAACCTTACTTGAGGATCTTCGTGACCGTGCCGGCGCCGACGGTGCGGCCACCCTCACGGATGGCGTAGCCGAGGCCCTCCTCCATGGCGATCGGCTGGATCAGCTCGACCGTCATGTCGGTGGTGTCGCCGGGCATGACCATCTCGGTGCCCTCGGGCAGCGTGATGACGCCGGTGACGTCGGTGGTGCGGAAGTAGAACTGCGGGCGGTAGTTCGTGAAGAACGGGTTGTGACGGCCGCCCTCCTCCTTGGACAGGATGTACGCCGTGCCCTCGAAGTTGGTGTGCGGGGTGACCGAACCGGGCTTCACGACGACCTGGCCGCGCTCGACATCGTCACGCTTGGTGCCGCGCAGGAGCAGACCGCAGTTCTCGCCGGCCCAGGCCTCGTCGAGCTGCTTGTGGAACATCTCGATACCGGTGACGATCGTCTTCTGCGTCGGGCGCAGACCCACGATCTCGACCTCGGAGTTGATGGCCAGCGTGCCACGCTCGGCGCGGCCCGTGACGACCGTGCCACGGCCGGTGATGGTGAAGACGTCCTCGATGGGCATGAGGAACGGCTTGTCCTTGTCGCGCACCGGGTCGGGGATCGACGCGTCGACCGCCTCCATGAGCTCGAGGATCTTCGCGGTCCACTCGGCGTCGCCCTCGAGAGCCTTGAGGCCCGAGACGCGGACGACCGGAGCGTTGTCACCGTCGAAGTCCTGCGACGAGAGGAGCTCGCGAACCTCGAGCTCGACGAGCTCCAGGATCTCCTCGTCGTCGACCATGTCCGACTTGTTCAGCGCGACGAGCAGGTAGGGCACGCCGACCTGCTTGGCGAGCAGCACGTGCTCACGCGTCTGAGCCATCGGGCCGTCGGTGGCGGCGACCACGAGGATCGCGCCGTCCATCTGAGCGGCACCGGTGATCATGTTCTTGATGTAGTCGGCGTGACCCGGGGCGTCGACGTGGGCGTAGTGACGCTTCGGGGTCTCGTACTCGACGTGCGAGATGTTGATCGTGATACCGCGCTGACGCTCCTCGGGAGCCGAGTCGATCGACGCGAAGTCGCGCTGCACGTTGGTGGCCGACGGGTACGTGTCGGCGAGCACCTTCGAGATTGCGGCGGTGAGCGTGGTCTTGCCGTGGTCGACGTGACCGATCGTTCCGATGTTCACGTGCGGCTTGGTGCGCTCGAACTTGGCCTTAGCCACTGGGTCCTCCTCAGGACGTTCGTGTAGAGGTTCCGGGCGCTGGTGTGCGCCGGTCGTCTACGGGGATATCTCCACCTTAGTAGAGACGGTTCTGTTGATTCTGTGTGAAGTTGTGCCGTCGGGATGCCGCGTCACCGAGGCATCCCGACGGAAAAGGGTTACTCGCCCTTGACCTTCTGGACGATCTCGTCGGCCACGTTGCGAGGAACCTCGGCGTAGCTGTCGAACTCCATCGAGTACACGGCGCGGCCCGAGGTCTTCGAGCGCAGGTCGCCGATGTAGCCGAACATCTCGGACAGCGGGACCAGCGCGCGGACGACCTTGACGCCCTGGGCGTCCTCCATCGACTGGATCTGGCCACGACGCGAGTTGAGGTCGCCGATGACGTCACCCATGTACTCCTCGGGAGTACGCACCTCGACCGCCATGAGCGGCTCGAGGATGACGGGGTTCGCCTTGCGGACGGCCTCCTTGAAGCCCATGGAGCCGGCGATCTTGAACGCCATCTCGGACGAGTCGACGTCGTGCGACGCACCGTCCATGAGGATGGCCTTCACGCCCACCATGGGGTAGCCGGCGAGCACGCCGACGTTCATGGCGTCCTGGAAGCCCTGGTTGGTCGGCTCGATGTACTCGCGCGGGATGCGGCCACCAGTGACCTTGTTCTCGAACTCGTACGTCTTGTCGGCCGTGACCTCGAGGGGCTCGAGCGCGAACTGGATCTTCGCGAACTGACCCGAACCACCGGTCTGCTTCTTGTGCGTGTAGTCGTGACGCTCGACGGTCTTCTTGATCGTCTCGCGGTACGCCACCTGGGGCTTTCCGACGTTGGCCTCGACCTTGAACTCGCGCTTCATGCGGTCCACGAGGATGTCGAGGTGCAGCTCGCCCATGCCCTTGATGACCGTCTGGCCGGTCTCGGCGTTCTGCTCGACGCGGAACGTCGGGTCCTCTTCGGCGAGCTTCTGGATCGCGAGACCCAGCTTCTCCTGGTCGGCCTTGGTCTTCGGCTCGATCGCGACCTCGATGACCGGCTCCGGGAACGTCATCGACTCGAGGACGACCTGGTTCTGGCTGTCTGCCAGGGTGTCACCGGTGGTGGTGTCCTTGAGGCCGATGACCGCGTAGATGTGACCGGCGGTGACCGAGTCGACCGGCATCTCCTTGTTGGCGTGCATCTGGAAGATCTTCCCGATGCGCTCCTTCTTGCCCTTGGTCGCGTTGACGACCTGGGCACCCGAGTCGAGGTGACCCGAGTAGACGCGGATGTAGGTGAGGCGACCGAAGAAGGGGTGCGTGACGATCTTGAACGCGAGCGCCGCGAACGGCTCGTCGCGGTCGGCGTGACGCTCGATGATGACCTCTTCGTCCTTCGGGTCCTTCGCCTCGATGGCGGGGACGTCGAGGGGCGACGGGAGGTAGTCCACGACGGCGTCGAGCATCGGCTGAACGCCGCGGTTCTTGAACGCCGAGCCGCAGAGCACGGGGTAGAGCTCCGACGCGATGGTGAGCTTGCGGATCGCAGCCTTGATCTCGGCGACCGTGAGCTCCTCGCCGCCGAAGTGCTTCTCGAGAAGCTCCTCGTCGGACTCGGCGACCGTCTCGAGCAGGATCTCGCGGTACTCCGCTGCCTTGTCGGCGAGGTCGGCCGGGATCTCCTGGATCTCGTACTTGGCGCCCATGGTCACGTCGCCCTTGGCGTCGCCGGGCCACACCAGTGCGCGCATCTCGACGAGGTCGATGACGCCCACGAAGTCGCTCTCCGAGCCGATGGGCAGCTGGAGGACGAGCGGCTTGGCCTTCAGGCGGTTGACGATGGTGTCGACCGTGAAGTAGAAGTCGGCGCCCAGCTTGTCCATCTTGTTGACGAAGCAGATGCGGGGCACGTCGTACTTGTCGGCCTGACGCCAGACGGTCTCGGACTGGGGCTCGACGCCCTCCTTGCCGTCGAAGACGGCGACCGCGCCGTCGAGGACGCGCAGCGACCGCTCGACCTCGACCGTGAAGTCGACGTGGCCGGGCGTGTCGATGATGTTGATCTGGTTCTTGTTCCAGAAGCAGGTGACGGCGGCCGACGTGATCGTGATGCCGCGCTCCTGCTCCTGCTCCATCCAGTCGGTGGTGGCAGCGCCGTCGTGCGTCTCGCCGATCTTGTGGTTGACGCCCGTGTAGAACAGGATGCGCTCGGTCGTCGTCGTCTTGCCGGCATCGATGTGCGCCATGATGCCGATGTTGCGGACCTTGTTGAGGTCGGTGAGCACTTCTTGTGCCACGGGGTGTCCTTAGCTGTTGAAGGTGGTAGCGGGCCCACCGCTCCCGCGGTTCGCGGGAGCGGTGGGGATGCTGGTTACCAGCGGTAGTGCGCGAAGGCGCGGTTCGACTCGGCCATCTTGTGGGTGTCTTCGCGGCGCTTGACCGCGGCACCGAGGCCGTTCGAGGCGTCCAGGATCTCGTTCTGGAGGCGCTCGGTCATCGTCTTCTCACGACGACCCTTCGCGTAGCTCACGAGCCAGCGGAGGGCGAGCGTGTTGGCGCGGTGAGGCTTGACCTCGACCGGCACCTGGTAGGTCGAGCCGCCGACGCGGCGCGACTTGACCTCGAGGGTCGGGCGCACGTTGTCGAGCGCCTTCTTGAGCGTGGCGACGGCGTCCTGGCCGTTCTTCGCCTCGACACCCTTGAGGGCGGTGTACACGATCGACTCGGCGAGCGACTTCTTGCCGTCGACGAGGATCTTGTTCACGAGCTGGCTGACGATCGGAGCGCCGTAGACCGGGTCGTTGACGACGGGGCGCTTCGGGGCGGGTCCCTTACGAGGCATCTTTCTCAGCCCTTCTTCGCGCCGTAGCGGCTGCGAGCCTGCTTACGGTTCTTGACTGCCTGGGTGTCGAGCGCACCACGGACGATCTTGTAGCGGACACCGGGGAGGTCCTTCACACGGCCGCCGCGGACCAGCACGAGCGAGTGCTCCTGCAGGTTGTGGCCCTCGCCGGGGATGTACGCGGTGACCTCGGTGCCGTTGCGGAGCTTGACACGGGCGACCTTGCGCATCGCCGAGTTCGGCTTCTTCGGGGTGGTCGTGTACACGCGGGTGCAGACACCCGCCTGCTGCGGGTTCGCCTTGAGCGCCGGCGCCTTGGTCTTCGAGACCTTGGGCGAGCGACCCTTGCGAACCAACTGCTGAATGGTTGGCACGTTCTCTCCTTGTTGTGCTGCACGGTGACAGCGTCGTGGTCTCCCCCGCGGCATCCGGATCTTTCGATTCGTGACGCTGCGGGCTCACGCTGACCCACCGACGCGCCAGAATGACTGTCGCGCTTTCGTTGGTGGGTATGCCGTGGGGGTGGCCTGTTCGCAGGCTGTTCCCTGAGATGCGGCGCTCGCACCGGTTCCCGCGCCGAGGCACGGTCGACGGCGCGCGTGAGCGCACACCCGATCCATGATACGTGGGATTCGAGGGTCGGGCAAACGCGGAAGCACGTTGCAGCCCCAACCGGACGACGACACGCCGCGACACGGCCGAGATCGCCTTCCGGCGTCTGCGTCAGTCGGTCGTCAGGAGCACGACGAGCGCCAGCGCGACGACGATGACGAGGACGGATGCCGCGGCCACGACCGCGATCATCCGTCGGCGTCGGCGACGCCTGCGGGTCGTCTCGGCGGCAGCCGTGTCGACGTGATCCTGCGGCGTGCGGCGAATCGGCTCTGCACGCACCGCGGTGACCGCAGGGACGGCGCGGGCGCGGTAGGCGTCCGCCGCCGATGCGGGCGAAGAGGCGACCCGGCCGGGCGCCGCCGACGTCTCTCCGGCGGGCTCCGGGGCCACCGGCGACGGGGATGGAGCACGCCGTGCGCCTGCGGAAGCGTCGCGGGATTCGGGTGCCGGCGGATGGGCGGTCCGTCGCGGGCCGGCCGGCGCCGATTCGGTCGCGGCCTGCGTGGGGATCTCGGAGTCGGAGGCGACCGCCGACCTCCCGGCGATCACGGTGTCGTCGACGGCGTCGATCTCCGTCGAGGAGCGCCGCGACGGCAGCGTCCGCTCGTCGAATGCGTCGTGGTCCTCCGGCGGGGTCGCCGCGGTCCTCCGTCGGGAGAACGCGGTGCGCTCGTCGTCGGGTGGGCCCACGCAGCCAGAGGCTCCGCTCGACGCGCCAGCGTCGAGTGGAGGGGGCGCGGGGACTATCACCCGTCGCTCCGGCGCAGCCGGACCTCGGCGTCGCCCAGCAGGAACCGGTCGCCGGCCTCGACCTCCTCACCCGGAGGGGCCTCGACCTCGGTGCCCATCACGGTCGCGAACAGCACGCCGTTGGTGGAATCGAGGTCCGTCACGTACCACTTGTCGTCGCGCAGCTGGAGGCGCGCGTGCGTCTTCGACACGGTGCCGTCCTGGATCGAGACGAGCTGCGCGCTCGGGTGGTCCGGGTCTGCGGCGGGCCGGCGGCCCAGGATGACGACCTCCGACGAGAGCGCGACAGGCTCGCCGGTCGGCGGCACGAGCGCCCAGTCGGTGCGCTTGCGCCGGGCGATGATCGTCTCTTCGAGGAGGTCCTGCTCGTCCGGGATCTCGGGCTTGCTGTGGAATGCCGACACCGACGACCGCGCCGATCGCGGTGATCCTGCGTCGGGCGCGCCGTAGATCGCGGACACCGGTCCGGAGGTCTCGGGGAAGGCGTCGGCCTCGCTCATCGGCGAGCGCGCGGGAGCCCACGGCTCGCGGTCGTCGCCCGTCGAGGGGGCCGCCGGCACGCGGGTGACGGGGGGCCGCGTGATGCCCTCCTCGCCGGTGGTCGCGGCGTCGGGTGCCGTGAACGGCTCGGCGGCGGTGCGCGTGGGTCCGGAGGGCGCGGGCGACGCGGCGGCGGTCGGGAGGGATGCGAGCGGCGTGGCGGGCACGGCGGAGATGGGCGCCGGAGCACCGGGCACAGCCCCCGTGACCTCGGCGCTCAGATCGATCCCGTCGAGCGCGAAGCCCTGCCACGGGTCCGCGTCGCCGGTGCCGTTGCCGCCCGCCTCGGCAGGCGACGCGGAGACGGGGCGGCCTGGCAGCGGCGGGGGCGTCCACCCCGCGGCCGGCGGCGCGACGTCGGCCGCGGCGGACTCCTGAGGAGCCACGGGCGCAGTGGCGGCAGGGGCGGAAGCGGGCGCAGGCGCAGCTGCCGCTGGAGCCGGAACCGCCGGCGCCTGCGGAAGGTCGGCGGGGGGCGGCGCGAACCCTGCGCCGGCGCTCGTCGGCACCGGCGGGACGGCCGTCGGCGCCGGCGGATAGGCGGCCCCGTCGGTCCGTGCACCGGGAGTCGGGAACGGCGGCAGGGGAGGAAGCGTCGCCGTCGAGCCCGATGTGCGCCGCACGCCGGCGCCGAAGGGGGCACGGGCCGCAGCGTCCGTTTCGCGTCCGACCCAGCGCGCGCTCCCCCAGCCGACGATCGACGCCCAGACCGGGAACAGCAGGAAGCCGAGGACGGTCATGCCGGCGCCGAAGCCGAAGGCGATGTTGACGCGGTACAGCGCGATCGCCCAGACCACCAGGAACGCGATGTTGACGAACGGGATGAACGCGAGCACGACCAGCCACGGCGAGAGTCCGGCGAGCTGCAGGAGCACGATGGTGTTGAGGACCGGCACCCACGCCTTCCAGGCCTCGACGCCGGATTTGCGGAACACCGCCGACAGTGCGAGCGCGGTCCAGACGTAGAGACCCGCGAACAGCAGCAGGCTGATCAGCGTGCCGAAGACGGCTGCAGTGGCATCTGTGGCGTTCATGGCGTGGGACGCACGGGCTCGGCCCGTCGTCTCCCCCTCTCGGCGAATCGCGTGCGGCCGCCCGGTTCGGGCGCCATCGGACGGAACAACGATCTCAACGATACGGTCGCCAGCGCTCCGCGCCAGAACCCGCGTTCGCGGCGCAGGGCGCGTCGCTCCGCGTCGACGGCTTCCCAGTAGCGCCGCGCGGCGTCGGCGGAGTGGTCCGCGTGCGAGAACACGGCACGGTCGGCGTCTCGCGCGAGCGCGGCCCCCGCGGGCGTCGCGAATGCCGCGGCGAGCTCGCTGCGGGTGGCGGTCCCGGATGCCGCGCGCCCGCTGTCGAGCGCCGCGTCGACGTACTCGTCCCAGCCCCCGGCGATCCGGGTCGCCGGTGTGCCGGTGTGCCGGCGGGAGCGGCGGCGGGCGGCCTTCGTGCCGATCACGATGAGGAGGGGCCCGAGTGCGAGCACGAGCACCAGGAGCGCGATGCCGCCGATCCGCAGCATCGGCCAGAGCCACGCCAGGTCGGCGCCGGTGTCCTCGTCGGCCGGGCGGTCGGCGGCGGAGTCCTCCTGCGTGGGGTCGGGCGGCACGACCTCCTCGACCGAGTCGGGGCGCACCTCGGTGACGTTCTCGGGGTCGCGCTGCTCGGTCGTGTCGAGGCTCGGCGACTGCGCATGCTGCGGAGTCACGTCGACCGCGACCCACTCGCCCGCCGCCGACTGCACCTCGGTCCACGCGGTGAGGTCCTGCGCGCGGCAGGCGCCCTCGTCGCACGTCGCGAGATCGGGCTCGGTCGCGGACAGTCTCGCCCCCAGCACGACCCGCGACGGGAATCCGAGCTCCCGCGCCATCAGCGCCACCGCGACGGCGAACTGCTCGTCGTCGCCGATCGCCGCGACGTAGTTCCCGGACGCCACGGCCCTCTGGTCCGTCTCACGTTCGAGCAGGCGCGCGAACATCGTGTCGACGCGGGCGAGCGAGTGGCCCGAGGCACTGGGCTGGAACGCGTAGTCAGGCAGGGCCGCCGCCCAGGCCGGCTCCTGCGCCCCGTCGTCGAGGCCGTGGCTGAGGTAGCCGCGCTCGCGCAGCAGCGCGACCAGGCCCGCGAGGGCCGAGCCGGCCGACCCGACGGCGTGCTCGTCCATCCACGACCGGAGGCTGTCGGGGGCGCCCACGCCACCCGGGTTCCCCGGCGCGTCCAGCTCGGTGAGCTCGAGAGCCGAGGGCTCGACGCCGCGCACGACGAACGCGTCGCCGGACTCGAAGCCTCCCCCGGCGGTCTGCACGCCGGCGGAGGCCGAGGCGTTGTAGTAGAACCGGTCCGCCAGGGAGGCGGCGCGGTCGCCGTCGAACGCCACCGCCTCGAGTCGGCCGGCCGTCGGCATCCAGATCCCGTCCCACGCGTCGATGTCGATCCGCGCCGCGACCGCCGTGCCCTCGCCGGCGTCGAGCGCCGACGGCACGCGGACGAACCGGCCGGCGTCGACCGCGCCCTCGCCCCCCGACCGGAAGATCTCGCCGTCGTAGGCGTCGAGGGTGGCCAGGCGCACGCGTTCGGGGAGCGTGGCGACGACGCCGTCCGTCACCACCGGCTCGACCGTGAACAGAACGTCGTCGGCACGGGCGTCGGCGAACAGCGCGCGGTACTGCGAAAGCGGACTCACCTCGGCCGACAGGTCGATGTCGGGGCCGACGGCCGAGCGCAGCACCTCGCGCTCCACGCCGCGCGCGGCGAACGGCACGACCGCCACCGCGACCACGAGGGCGACCGCGACCATGCCCGCGCCGAGCGCGGTGCGACGACGGTCGGCCGCGGAGGGGCGCCGCGAGATGCGGACGCCGCTGGATGCCGCTGCCCGCTGCAGTGCGCGGACGCGCTCGTCATGGGTGCGCCAGGCCAGCCACAGCAGGCACGCCACGAGGGCCGTGACGCCGACCGCGGTCTCGACGGGCGCGTAGAGGAACACCGGACCGACCTCGAGCGGGGCGCTCACGGTCGTGCGGCCGAAGAAGAGCCCGAAGGTCACCATCCCGAGCGCCACCGGAACCGCGGCATAGGCCGCGCGATCCTCGCGCCAGGCGAGCAGCAGCACCGTGCACGTTCCGATGAGGAAGACGACCAGCGCGGGGACGAGCAGGTTGCGGTACGAGCCCACCGGCAGCTCGACGGTGACGAGGTCCTTCCAGCCGAGCACCAGGCCGCTCGCCAGCTCGCCGAGACCCCGCACGAGATCGTCGGGCGTGCCGAGGCGCGAGGGCACCGCGAGCGGCACGCCGAGGATCAGCACCGCGAGCGCCAGCGCCCCGGCAGCGGTCCAGCCGCTCCAGCGGCGCCACCACGCGACGGCGGCGATCCCGCCGCCGACCAGGGTGCCGACCAGCACGAGGAGCGCGAAGGTGCCCGAGCGGTAGATCGGCCACGCGGCGACGGCCGCGACGACGGCGATCACCGCGGCGAACCCGGCGCCGACCCACACGCGGGCCACGAACCGCGGTGCACGCACGCCGAGGGTGTCGGCCGCACCGCGGGGCGCAGCATCCATCCGCTCCATCACGGGGATCGGCCCGCTCACGATGTCGCTCCCCGCAGCAGGAGGCCCGACAGGTCTTCGAGTGTTCCGACGGTGAGGACCGTCATGCCCGACAGCGGCTGCATGCGCGGGTGCGCGCGCTCGTCGCAGATGAGGCCGACGACCGCGGTGTCGGCCGGGAACGCGAGGGCCGCCTGCTGGAGCCTCGTCAGCGGCACGCGCGAGCCGACCACGACGAACGCGATCGAGAGCCGCTCGCCCGACTCGGCGGCCAGGCGGCACACCTCGCCGACGGGCATCGTGCTCTCGAGCAGCTCGACACCGCTGAAGCCGTCCAGCATGGGGCGCGGCGCCGCGGCGGGGATGTGCCGGATCGCGCGCAGGCGTCCGCGCACCACCCGCGGGATCTCTGATCCGGTCACGATCTGCACGTCGCGGGCGTCGTGGACGGCGCGCAGGCCCAGCGACGCCGCGCACGACACGGCCAGCTCGAATTCGTCGGCGTCCGCGTACTCGCCTTCGGCGACCGCGAGGACCACCGCCATGCGCGAGCGCCGCGACTCCTCGTACTGACGCACCATCAGCCGCCCGGTCTTGGCCGTCGACCGCCAGTGGATCTGGCGGCGCGAATCGCCGGGCGCGTACTCGCGGATGGCGTGGAACGACATGTCGGCGTCGACCAGACGGCGCGTCGGCGCGCCTTCGAGGTCGCGGATGAGCCCCGCGCTCGTGGACGGGAGCGCGGCCGTGCGGGGGTGGACGTAGAGGTCGTGCACGTCGTGGAACGAGTGCTCGCGGCGCAGCATCCCGATCGGGTCGCTCCGAACCGTCGTCGCCGGGCCGACCCTCACGATGCCGCGCGGGAGACCCGGGATGTCGAGCGGCTGCTCGACGGCGTTCCCCGGTCGCAGCAGCGGCACGCCGAATTCGACGAGGCCTGCTCCGACCGGGATGTCGATGCGGCCCGGCAGCGCCGTGCGGTGGCCGTCGTTGCGCACGTCGATGCGGCCGGTGACGCCCTCGCCGGCCACGATCCGCTCGTGCGTCAGCGACAGGTCGACGTCGTACGCGCGGGCGCCGAACAGGAACGGCACGGCGGCGACGATGAGGACGACGGATGCCGCGCCCGCGACCATGAACTCGACCCAGCCGAAGACGACCCCGAGCACGAGTCCCACGGTCGCCGCGAGTGCCACCAGGGCGCCTGCAGGCCGGATGGTCTGAGCGGCCCACTCGGCCGCGGTCGTGATGCCCGAGCCCGCCGCCCGCCACACGCCGGTCCCCCACACCGCGGCGCGCACGAAGGCGCGCCCGCGGCGCGACTCGCCGACGCTCGTGGCCGTGGCGGTCACGTGCGTGCGGCCGGTCGTGCCGGTGGACTGGACGGTGCGCGTGATGCGCGGCTCCACCGTTCCGGTGGCGCCGCCGCGGCGCTCGGGGCTCGTCATACCGCTTCGCGCCTGGAGGGCGGTGCCACGTCGAGCAGCACCTGCCCGATCACGGTCTCGGGGGTGACGCCGTCGAACTCGGCTTCGGGGTGGAGGATCAGGCGGTGAGACAGCACGGGCACGGCGAGCGTCTTGACGTCGTCGGGGGTCGAGTAGGTGCGGCCCTGCGACGCGGCCCGCGTGCGGGCGGCCCGCGTCAGGGCGAGCGCGCCACGGATGCTGACGCCCAGGCGCACCTCGTCGGCCGTGCGCGTGCTGTCGACCAGGCGGGCGATGTAGTCGAGTACGAGCGCGTCGACGTACACAGCGGCGGCGAGGTCGGCCATGCCGACGAGCGCCTGCGGCGTGATGATCGGCGTGAGCTCGGCGGTGGCGACGGCCGCCCCGTCGAGGATGCGGACTGTCGCCGCATGGTCGGGGTAGCCGAGCGACGTGCGCATCATGAAGCGGTCGAGCTGAGCCTCGGGCAGGCGGTAGGTGCCCGCCTGTTCGACGGGGTTCTGCGTCGCGAGCACGAGGAACGGCACGCCCGCCTCGCGCGAGACGCCGTCGATCGTGACGCGCCCCTCCTCCATCACCTCGAGGAGGGCGGACTGCGTCTTCGGGCTCGCCCGGTTGATCTCGTCGGCGAGCACGATGTTCGCGAAGATCGGGCCGGCGTGGAACTCGAACACGCCCTCCTTCTGGTCGTAGACGCTGAGCCCTGTGATGTCGCTCGGCAGCAGGTCGGGCGTGAACTGGATGCGCGTGTTCGTGCCCTGCACCGACTGCGCCATCGCCCGCGCCAGCGACGTCTTGCCGGTGCCCGGCACGTCCTCGAGGAGCACGTGGCCGTCGCTGAGCATCGCGGTGAGCACGAGCTCGACGACATGGCGCTTGCCGAGGACGGCGCGCTCGACGTTGTCGGCGATCTGCCCGAACGTCTGCGCGAACCAGTCGGCCTGCTCCTGCGTGATCGTCATGTGGTCTCGTCCTTCGTCGTGTGGGGAAGATCGTGGGGAGAGCGGATGCTGCCGCTCAGGGTGTGGGTGGCGGTTCCGGGTTGCCGTTGCCCGGCTGGCAGATCGCCGAAAACTCGGTGCTCACGGGGGCCAGACCCCAGCCCTGGGCATCCCAGTTCACGGACACCGAGATGCCGTCGACGCGGACCGCACCCTGAGGCACGTCCCACGTGCCGGCGGCGTGGGTGAGGAGCCGGTCCTGCTTGTCGTAGTAGCGCAGGCCGGCGTTGCCGAAGGCGAACACCGCCGACGAGCCGTTCGGGGCGTTCGACGACTGGCCGCGATAGGCGAGCGGGGTGCCGCCGACGCAGGAGGTGACCGTCCAGTTCGCCTGCACCTGGTACGGGGCGCTGCCGGCGCGCGGCGTCACGGTCGACCACGGGGTGGCGGTGCCCCAGAAGTCGTGCACGTAGCGCACCTGGATGGCGGGATCCTGGCCGAAGACCGAGGTGCTCCCACCCCAGCCCTGGAACTCGGCGTGATTGCGGTTGGGGAGCCGCTCGGTCGAGGTCGGGTTCTGGCGGATCACCCAGTCGGCGCGCTGCGACTGGACGTTGGGCGTGCCGTCGACGACGAACGTCCAGCCCTGCGGCGCCTTGCCGGACTGGAAGGCGCGCACGCTCTGGGTGACCTCCGCGCGGCCGAACGACGTGCCGTCGTCCCACGACTCGACGCACGCGCGGAACGTGTACTCCTCGCCGTCCGTGAGGCCGGGGAAGGTGGCCGTCGCGCCGTCCTCGGTCACGGTGCAGCGCTGACCGTCCTGCACGATCCCGTAGCGCAGCTCCGAGCCGTCGCCGTTGCGCTGTGCGGAGGCGCGGGCGGTCACCGTCGCGGTGCCGTCGCCGTTGGACACCGAGCTGAGCGTCAGCTGCGGCGACAGCGGGCTGCCGATGCCGTTGGTCTGCACCGTCGCGGTCCCGCCCGACGCGCTGCCGCCGAGCCCGGGCGGCAGGTCGAAGCGCGAATAGGGGGTGATCGTCACGAGCGTGCCGGTGTTGCTGCCCACGCGGAACCAGGGCACCTCGACGCGGGTCTGGTTGCGGTTCACCGGCACCCGCACCGTCTCGCCGGCGGGACTCGCGATCTCGAGGCTGCCGGTCTCGCCGGCCTCGATCCCGTCGATGACCAGAGACACGATGCCGCCCGCACCGTCACCGGTGGGGACCGGGGCGGCGGTCACGCTCGTGGGCGCGAGCGGCGCGTCGTACGCCCACGCGACGGTGCGCACGCCCGCCTTCGACTCGCCCACGGCGTTGACGGCCCAGGCATCGTAGGTGCGCTGCTCGCCGTTGGGCGCGGCGACAGCGGGGCACACGCCGTCCGCGGTGCACCGCGCGACCTCCTGCCCGCCGGAGCGGATGACGAAGCCGGTGAGCGCCGGGTACGCCAGTCGGGCCTCGCCCGGATCGATCCTCAGTGTCACTGTTCCGTCGGCATATGCCGTCTGGGTAATACTCGCGGGCGTCTTGGGGAATCCGAGCAGATCGAGCAGCACGCGGCCGTCGCGTTCGGCGTTCGTCACGCGACCCTGGGCGTCGCGCACCGAGAACGTGGCGGTGCACGTCGCGCCCGGGGCATCCGTCGTCCACGTCGCCGTGATCGACGTCGCCGACGCCACCTGGAAGCCCACCCCGGCGCACGCGCCGGTCGGGCGCACGTCGACGACTTCGAGCGGAGTGCGGGGCAGCGGATTGACCTCGCCGCCGGCGCCGATCACGGGGATCGTGCACGACGACCCCGCGGCCTGCGAGCACTGCTGCACGACCGAGCCGCCCTGCGGAAGCGTCGACGGCGCGGCGCCGACGCGGAGGATGAGCCGCGCGGGGGTCACCGAGGTGTGGCTCGTGACGGAGACGAGCACGGCCTCCTCGGAGCCGGGGACGGCGCGGTCCGCGCCGGTCACGGTCACGATGGAGCCCTCCTGCGTGACCTCGAACGCGGTGCCCGCGTGCTCGGTCGCATAGACGATCCCGTCCCAGTCCGGGCGCAGCTGCCACGTGGTCATGTTCCGGAGATCGAAGGACGCGGTCTCGCCGGGACCCACCGTGATGGATCCGGGACGCAGCTCCGGCTGCGGGTCGCGCGGGTGCACCACGATCGGCACCGACAGGTAGGTCCAGTCCTCCTGGCCGGTCAGGCGCACGGGCACCTGGCAGGCGTCGACCCACGGTGCGCCCGAACCCGCGTCGTAGCGCACGACGGTGCCCGACTCGACGGTGCAGGACGCCTCGGGACGGGCGCCCGACGCCCGCACGTCCTCGCCGAGCTCGACCACCGCGCCCCGGGGGCGGGCGACGAGGTCCGCCATGTCGAAGGTCGTGGACTCGAGCTCGGTGACCTCGGGCGAGGCGGCGTTCGCGCGCAGCGTCAGCGCGAGGTCGTTCTCGCCCGGCACGCGGAGGAAGCCGTAAGACGTCACCTCGCCGGCGGTGCCCTCACCGGTGACCGCGAACGGGATCAGCCGGGTGGTGTCGGTGAGCTCGCCCCGCAGCTGCGAGCCCCGCACCGAGACGCCGTCGGGATCGTCCCACAGCGACAGCTCGAGGTCGTCGACGTCGCCGCCCGACCAGGTGACCTTGCCGCCCAGCACGTCGACTCCCCGGGGGAAGTCCTCACGGGTCTCGACGGTGAGGTTGGTGTCGGCGACGACCGGGAAGTCGGGGACGTTCTCGCGCACCACGCGCACCACGATGAGACCGCGTCCCGTGTTGCCGGAGGAGGACTCGACGTCGTAGAGGAACGACATCGTCGCGGGCTCGTCCCCTGCCGCGATCCGCACCGTGGTGTCGTCCGCGCCCACGATCCGTTCGTTCAGCCGTGCGAACTCGGGGTTGGCGCTGCCGTCCACGAGCGTCGCCGGCACGTCGGGACGAATGTCGGTGACCCGCAGCTCGCCCAACGTCGGGTCGACGTCGTTGGAGAGCGGACTGACGCGGATCGTGTTGCCCTCGCCGGCCTGCACCTGCACGTAGTCGGTGAACGTGACCGGGCTCGGGTTGGCCTGGCTGTCGAGCACGCCGATGCGCACCGTCCCGTCGGCGGTCGCGCCGAACGCGTCCACGACGCGGTAGCGGAACGACACCTGGCCGCTGTCGCCGGGCACGCTCGTGTACATGAGGGATCCGCCGTCGGCGGTGATGGTGGCCGCGCCCCGGGCGGGCTGCTCGACGATGCGGTCGAGGGTCACGACGTCGCCGTCGGGGTCGGTGCCGAAGTCGTCGAACTCGATGAGGGTCGACTGGCCGCTGAGGACGCGGCCCTCGAGCGTGTCGGCGGTGGGGGCGCGGTTGGCCTCCGCGTCGATCACCGTCACCCGCACCGTCGCCGTGTCGGCGAGCGCCGGAGCCCCCGTCGTGAACACGGAGTATTCGATCGCGTACTGCCCGGGTTCGTCGGGAGCGAGGTAGCGGAGCAGGTCACCGGACGCGAAGGCAAGCGCGCCCTCCGACGACGAGGTCACCGAGGCCGGGTTCAGGGTCGGCCTGCCGCCGGCAGGCGAGATGTCGTTGTCGAGCACCGGGATGTCGATCTGGGCGCCGGCGCGCACCATCACGGCATCGTCGACGGCGATCGGCGCGAGCTCCGGCGCGGGTGGCAGCAGGTAGACCGTCGCCTCTCCCTCGACGCTCGCGCCCGCGTCCTCGGTGCCGTCGCTCACCACGTACGAGACGGTGCCGAGTCGTCCGGCGGCGCCGTCGGCCGTGGTCCCCGACACGCGGAGGTGATTCTGGCCGACGCCGTCGACCGACAGCGTGGCGCCGTCATCCGCCCGCGCGACGACGTCGCTCAGCAGCAGCACGCGGCGCGTCGGGTTCGAGACGGCGTCGAAGATCTCGAGGGTCGCGTCCTGCTGGGGGTGCACGAACGCGACCACCGGCGACGTGGCCAGCTGGGCCGGCGCGTCGGCGGGCAGCAGGGTGATGCGGGCCGTGGCACTCGCCTCGCTCACGCCGTCGGTCACCGTGAAGTCGACGCGGAACGTGCCCGGACTCTTCGCCGCGAAGTCGAACGAGGTCGAGCCGCTGACAGCCGTCGCGGTGGCCGCGGCATCGTCGAGCACCCGCACCGACTCCAGAGACAGCGTGCCCGCGGTGCCCGTGACGTGGTCGGCGACGTCGACGGTGATCCCGGATGCGACGGTGTCGGTGACGGCGAACGACTGCGCCGCGAGCTGAGGCTGCGGCGAGACCTTGATCATGAGAGGCTTCACGGTCGTCCCGCCCTGGGTGTCGGCGACCGTCACCTCGAGCTCCACGAGCTGCTCCCCGCCGTCGCCGGCGTCGTCGTGCTGGTAGACGACGTCGCCGCCGGGCGTCGCCGCGACACTGCCGACGCCGCTCTTGTTCTCGACCGACAGGAGCAGCAGGGGGTCGCCCTCCGGGTCGACCCAGCCCGGCAGCACCGGCACGGTCACCGTGCCGCCCCGGGCGACCTCGGGTTCGGGCCATTCGACGAGGCATCGCTCGACGCCGCACCATTCCGGCGCCGAGTCGGCGGCGGCGTCCGCCACCGTCACCGTGACCGACGTCGGGTCGGACATGAGGCCGTTCTCGGTGGTGCCGTCGGTGACCGCGTACGAGAAGGTCGCCGATCCCGTCGCACCGGGCTGCACCCGGAGGGCGAGGCGCTGGTCGTCGTCGGTCACCGACACGGTCCCGAACGCGGGATCGAGCCCGGCGATCGACGCCGGGTCGATCGTGAGGACGTCCTCGTTCGGATCGTGGTCGTTCATGAGCACCGGCAGCGAGGCGAGGGCGCCCGCACGCACGCCGAACGCGTCGGGCTCGGCGATCGGCGGCTTGGGATCGAGCACGACCTGCAGCTGCTCTTCGCTGGGAACGGCGTCGGGGTCGGTGCGGTCGTCGAGGCTCCAGTCCTGGCTCGACGGGATCAGCGCGCCGTCGGGCACCGACCAGGCCCACCCCGAGCGGGTGTCGTTGAGGATGACCGCGGAGTCGCTCGAGACGAACACGGGGCGCTGCTGATCGCCCATCGTCTCGTCACCGTAGTCGAGCGGCGCGGTGGCGCCGCTCGAGCGCCACAGCAGACCGCCCGCGTCGCCCTGGCCGAGCCACGCGGCGTAGGTCTCGCCGCCGTGCGCGACCGGCTGCGCGGGGGTCCCGAGCACCGTTCCTGCGCCGTCTCCGACCGGGGTCTCCATGGCCGACCCGTCGGCCGGCACCCGCACCAGCCCGGTCTCGTCGGCGAGATAGACCGCGGTGCCCTGCGCGTCCGGTGCGCCGACGACCACCGCACCCGTCGTGGGCGCCTGGGCCGCGGCATCCTGCCCGCGAAGCCACACGTCGCCGTCCTCGGTGTCGACCAGCGCCCACGTGTCGCCCGCCGCCGTGATGGCCGGCGTGTCGAGGCCGTCGGGGTCGAACGCGTCGCGCGCGCGCACCTGGCTCTCGCCGATGTCGTAGCGCAGCACCGAGCCGTCGGCGCCCGAGTACGCGAACAGCATGCCGCGCTCGTCGACGGCGATCGCTTCGGCGGTGTACTGCGGGGCGTCCTCGTCGTCCGCGCCGAACGGGTCGAGCTGCGACGACGTGCCGCTCGAAAGACGTCCAGCGAAGACGGCGCCCGAGTCGGTGAGATAGGCGACCCAGTCTCCGGAGGTGACGACCTCGGTGGTGCCGGACGGGGTCTTCTGCGAGGACTGCAGCGCCTCCTCGTCGAGGTCGGTGGGCATCGCGGCGTCGATGCGCGTGAGCGTCGAGTAGCTGTCGCTGAAGAGGTACGCGGCATCCCCCGTCTGCACCACCTGGTCGGGGTTGCTGATGCTGCGCACGGTGTCGAGCTCGCCGACCGAGGTGTTCACGCGGGCGTAGCGGCGGCCGTCGCCGGTCTGCAGCGCCCAGACCGCGGTGTCGACGTCGGGTGTCTCCTGCGCGTCGAGCCCCGGCCACACGATGCTGATGCCGATGACGGTGGCCACCACGGCGCCGGCGGCGACGATGCCGGCGACGGTGCCGCGTCGCATCAGAGCACCCCCGCGGCCATCAGCGCCACGACGACCGCGCCGGCGCCGGCGATGACCCCCGCTCCGATGCCGATGGCCCAGGGCAGCACCGCGCGCCCGCGCCGACGGGCGGGCGCCGAGATCTCGGTGTCCTCGTCGCGGGCGAGCTGCGCGACACCGGTGCCGGCGCGCGTCTTGCGGGTGAGGTCGCGCTCCACGTGCGAGCGCGCCGGTCCTCGCAGCGCCGAATCCCCGAAATCGACGGGCGCGGATGCCGGGGACCACTCCGCGTCGGGGATCTCGAGCGGTGTCGGCGAGAGGCCGAGCCCTGACTGCACCTCTCGCAGCGCCTCGCCGAAGGCCCGCGCCGAGTCGTACCGGCGGCCGGGATCGCGGCTCATCGCGGTCGCGAGGACGGCCTGCAGCGACGCCGGGACGTCGGCCCGCGGGATCTCGACGTAGGTGGCGCGCGCGATGCGCTTGCGCAGCAGCTCCTTCGTGTTCTGCCCGCGCTCACGGCGCTCGAAGGGGCTGTGGCCTGCGAGGAGCGAGTAGACCGTGGCGCCCAGGCTCCACACCTCGCTCGTCACCGTTCCGCTCGTCTGCTCGGCGACGACCTCCGGAGCACTCCACGGGATCGACATCGCGAGCACCTCGCCGCCGCTCTTGCGCTGCAGCGATGCCGAGATGCCGAAGTCGGCGAGCACAGGCGTGCCGAAGGTGGTGATGAGGATGTTGCTCGGCTTGACGTCCCGGTGGATGAGGCCGGCGCGGTGCGCGGACTCGAGCGCGCTGGCCATGCGCACGCCGGTCGCGAGCACCTCCTCGACGGGGACGCGCTCGACGCGGTACCGCTGCGCGAGCGAGCCCGGGCAATACTCCATCACGATGTACGGGCGGCCGTCGGCCGAGATGCTCGCCTGGTAGACCGTCACGATCGAGGGATGGGCCGACAGGTGCGCGAGCACGTCGGCCTCGGCGTTGAACATGCGCCGCAGCTCCGGGTCGCGCACGTCGCTCGGCATGACCTTCACCGCGACGTTGCGGCGGGGCATGTCCTGCTCGTAGAGGAAGACGTCGGCGAAGCCGCCGGAGCCGAGCGGGCGGATGTAGGCGAGCCCCGGAAGGATCGGAGGCGCCGAAGGAAGCCGTGCAGCCACCAGCACACCTCCCCCGCAGTCCGCTACCGTCACACCCATGTCGCCAGGGCGACAACAAACCCGGTCATGCTAACAAAACCCACCTCCCGAGAACCCGCATGGCGAGCAGGGATGTGGAGAGTCGAGCGCGTGCGGCGGTCCGGCGCCGGAGCGTGCCGCAGTGACGGGGCCGGCGTCAGTCTAGCCGCGGAGTGTCGCCGGGGTCGTGGGGGTCGAACGGTGCGTCGAGCGACTTCGTGAGATCGGCGAGCATCGCCTCGATCTGGGGCTCGACGTACTCGGTCACCGCGGCCTGGATGCGCAGGCGATGGTGCAGCAGGATCGTGCACACCTCGCGGCCGACCATGTTCGCGTAGTCGTCGGCGAGCCCGACCTCCTGGCGCAGTGCCGCCTTCGCCTCCTCGCTCAGCGGGGGCAGCGCGGGCACGTGCGCGTCGGCCTCCTCGGCGAGTCCCGCGATCGTGAACAGGAAGGGGGCGCCGGGCACCGGATCGGGGTCCATGGGAAGACCCTCGAACTCGGGATCGAGCCCTTCGCCGGGGCGGTAGGTGCGGGCGCGGTTGCGGGCGGCCTGCTGATCGAGCTCGGCCTGCAGCATCGGCAGGTTCAGCGCGGTGTACTCGGCGACCGAGCGGTCGACGATCGTCTTGATGCGGGTCGACAGGCCGTGCTGCACGCCGTGCGGCACGTCGGCGCCGAGGCCCGCCGCCGAGAGCACGGGCGACCCGAAGCAACGACGGCAGGGGGCGGTCCGGCCGTGGTGCGTCGCGGGCTCCCAGCGGGGCACCCACGCGAGCCAGGCGTCCACCGCCTGGCTGACCTGGGTCTCGAGCGACCGCTCCACGCGTTCCACGCTAGTGCCCGGCCTCCGCACTCGCGCGGATTTCCGCGGTCCCGAGCGCCGTCGGCCGCCGGATCACTCGTCGAACTCGTCCTCCCACGGCCATCTCGGGCGGCGGGCGCGGGTGCGCACGAGCGCGATGCCCGCCCACGACGAGACGAACGCCGCCGCCGCGACCACGAGCCCGAACCACGTGGTCGCGAGGCGTCCCACCACCGCGGTCGCGACGCCGAGATCGGCGCCGGTGAACACGGCGCCGAACCACACTCCCCCGAGGTACGCGAGGAAGGTCGCGGCGGTCGTCCACGCGGCACCCCAGTACGACGGATGCCTCGCCCCGGCGCCGGCGCCGGCGCCGGCGGCCGCCCCCGCGCCCCCCGCAGCCGGTGCCGTGCCGCGCGCCGGGGCCGCAGCATCCGTCCGGCTCGAGGCGCGTGCGATCGCGGCCCACAGGCCGCCGGCGAACGCGAGTGTCGCGCACACGACGCCGGTGATCCCGGGAGCCTGCCCGAGCCCGGGGCTCGCGATGACGTCCTCCCCCGTCGCCAGACTGGTCATGCCGAGCCCGAAGATGAGGAGCGCGATGAAGCCCATCGTCGCGAAGGCCAGGGCGACGGGCGGTCGCACGGGTCCCTGCGACGGCCCGTCCGAACCGTCAGCGGCCATGCCGCCAGCCTACGTCGGCGGGCACGGCTGCGAACGGGGGCTTACTGCTGGACGAGCTGCGGGCCTGCCTCGAGCGTGCGCTCGTACTCGCGCTGCGCCTCGATGTTGAGCTCGGTGACGCGCTTCGCACGCGCGGCCGCCCATGCGCCGAACCAGATCGTGAGCTCGCGGCCGATGATGAACGCGGCGATCGCGAGCGGCGCCAGCAGCTCGCCCTCGACGAGCTTGGCGCCCTCGCTGGCGGTGAGGTTCCAGAACGGGGCCTGGAAAAGTGCGCCCAGGATGTGCCCGCCGTAGGCGGCGACGCCCACGAGGATGCCGAAGACCACCCAGTGGCCCCAGCGGCCGCGGTTGATGATCGCGCCGAGCAGCCAGAAGCCTATGAAGAACACCACGACCGGCACCCAGAGCGACCAGGTCGCGAGTGCCTCGAGGGCGGTCGTGCCGACGTTCGCGCCGGTGACGTCGCCCTTGATCGCGTCGACGCCGAGCCACACCGCGAGGTAGAGCACGGCGAACGCGACGGCGGCGAGCAGGCCGATGGCTCCGGCGGCGGCGCGGTTGCCCCGCGGACGCGGAGCCTCGGGCGCCTGGACGAAGATCGGCTGCGGGGCGGCGGCCGCGGCGACGACCGCGGGCTCGGCGACGACGGGCTCGCTCGGGGTCACGACCGGCGGGACCACGACCGTGGGCGAGTCGTCGGCGGCGGGAGCCGGCGTCGCGGACGAGGTGTAGTCCAGCGAAGCCGCCTCCGGCGAGTCCCACGGGTCGGCCTCGGCGGCGGGCGGGGCGCCGGCCGCGGGGGGGGGGGGGGGG
>NZ_JBKFBD010000044.1:0-34852 GCF_053345975.1 Microbacterium sp. C23T
GGAACCCCGTCCGCGACCAGCCGCCTGATCAACGCCCAATCTTCCAAGGAGATCACCCACCCAATCTGGTCTGGGTGGCCTAGTTTTCAAGCGTCGTTTTGGCCGAGTTCTCGAGCGTCGCCGACACCGCCGGCACGACGATGGCGGGGTTCGCGGAGGCCATCGGGGGGGTGCCGCTCGTCCTTGCCCACCTGATCGGGCTCATCCTGCTGTTGGTGCTGGGTTGGTGGAGTTATGGCAAGCGCGGCATTGCCTTGGCGATCGTCGCGGTGATTGTTGCTTCCGGGGTGGGGATCGTCGTCGCGCAGATTCTCTGGGGTGGCGAGTTGTTCCAACTCGGGATCAACAACAACACCTACATCCCGTAGCAGGGGATCGCGGCAGGGCTTCTCCGGATCGCGTCGCGTGGCGCTGCGGCTCGATGCCGGTCGTCTAGCGCGCGACGGGCGCCGAACATCGGGCGACTGCGGCGGAGTCGGAATCCAATGTGCTGGGGCGACGTCCCCTACTCGCTGAACAGCATCGGCAGGAGTTGGAGGCCGATGGCGCTGGCGACGTAACGGTTTCGTCGATTGCTTGTCAGCTGACCAACCCAGTCCAGCACTCCGAGGTCGACAATCTCTTGGAACACGCCCGCTCGATCGTGCACTCCGTAACCGATGCGGAGTCCTTGGTAGTAACGGGAGTCAAGCGCTTCTTCGCGGATCTGGACGTCGGGAAACCCGTCTTCGAGGGCCGTACGGATGCGTGCACCGATCGCCGGCAGCGCGTCGTTGGATCGAACGATGGCGAGAGGCTGCTCCCAGGTGAGACCTCGAGTGCGAGCTGCGGAATCCAGCAGGCGCCGGTACACCTGGAGTTGCGCGATCGCGGCCGTCACCTCGAACCCGTTCTCGGGCGAACCAGCACCGGCTTCGCCGAGCATCAGCAATCGGAAGTGCTTCGTGCGCGCTTTCTCGTTCGACGGGGGTTGCATCCGAAGCAACTGATGAATGGTGCACAGACGCACGGGCGTCGCCGGGTCCCGTCGGAGGCGTGCGGCGCATTCGAGCGCCAGGACGTTCGTCGCGTCCGAGACGACCTCGGTCCCGCGAATGGTCGAAAGGATGCGGTCCTGTGAGCCGGGTGCGAGCACCGACGACACACCCATCGGCGCGACGGGTGAGAGCAGGAGAGCTTCGTAGTCGCTGGCGGCTTCGAGTGCCAGGGCATCAAACGCAACAGCCGTGCGGAGGTCGACCGGGCTGGGCCGAACTGTGGAGTCCGCCGCCCACTGTGCGAGGAGATCAGACGGACGACGGCTCGCAGCGTCCGCGCGGGCGCCGGCGAGCAGCTCACCACGGCGATTGCTGGGTGCAGTGCGGCCACGACGCGCCATCGATTCATCATTCAGTCGAACGGAGCCTGACACAACCCGCCCGCAGGCGGTCCCCATCCGCACAGCCGGTGAGGACGTGTGGGATCACCTCAGGTCGGCGATCTCGTCACCCTCGAGGATCACGGCCGTGAGACCGTTCTGCGTCGTGGTCTCGTGCGACTCACCTCCGTCCCACAACACGGCCTCGCCCGGCCTGATCTCGACGGGGGCAGCGGCGGCATCACCGGAGACCAACGCATGTCCGGCGAGAGGGATCAACAGCTGTGCGCGCACCGCTGGATGCCGGCCGATACGACCGCCGGCATCCAGTCGGACGATGATCGCGTGCACGCCGTAGCCCACATGGCCGAGCGTGAATCCGGTGCTGCCATGGGCGCCGATCATCCGGTCCGGCAGACCGGTCGCGTCGAGGATCCGCACGCCCCCAGTGTTCCAGACCCCGCACACCCAGCGGTGTCCTTGTGCGGGCGCCGCACAGGTGCCGGACCACGCACGAGCATCCGTCGGGCACGGTTGATGAGCGAGCACCTCCTTGGGGCGAGGCCGCTCCTCAGCGGGCGAGCGATAGTCGATCGTTCAGCGGTCCCCTGCCGCACGAAAGTCGCCCTCCGCGCGACCGTCGTTTGAACCTCGACAGGAGTCGAGGGGGTGCGCGTTACGCTTCGATTTGGTCGAGCGGGTCGAATTGCGTCAAGAGCTGGCGGCTGACGAGGCCGACTGTGCGGGAGAGGGAATCCCGGGTGAGTTGGTTGACGACCGGGATGTCGCGCACGGCCCACAGTGCGAGAGTCGATGCCCACGCGGCATCCCTCGCCTTCTCCATGGAGAAGTTGGTCACTAGATCAGCAAGCGGCGAGAGGGGAGCGCCGTATTTCACGACATCCTCGTCGAGAAATTTCTGGCGGATGGGTCGTACGCGTTCGGCCAGCACCTTATTGATCTTCACGAAGTCTGCGTGGATGCTGCCTGAGTCGGGCGAGCGCTTCAGCTTGCGACAGGTGTGCACGACAGCCACGGCGAGGTCGTGGTTGATGTGCGCGTTCATCCCGGCGAGCGCGAACTGTAGGGGGAAGAGGCGCTTGGAGCGGCGCTCCACGAGCGGGGCCCACGCCTTCGAGACGTCGCGGCCCGCAGCAATATCTCGCGGCACGTCGAGGAACAAGTTGGCGAAGATGACGTCCAGGTGCTCGATGAAGTCAGGGTCGGCGAAGGTGTCATCCACCACCCGTCGGCCGACCAGAGCAGTCACTTCGCGATACACGTCCGCGAAGACGCGGATTCCGTCCGTTTGCGGCAGCGGAGCGCGGACGCCGTCGAGTTCGAGAACCACTTTGCCGATGGGCGAGGACCGGTCGACATTCGTGGGCGTCGTCATGCCGCCACAGTACTGCTCGGTTCTCGCGAGCGGGTGGGTACGGGAGCTCAAAGGAGCATGGGCCAGCATGGGGTGTGGATCCCTCGGGGTGTGTCGCTCCCCGACCGCCCGCGGTACCACGATTGCTCTGCGAAGCCGCAGCTTGGTGCAACGAAGAGCCCGACGCTCGGGCGTCACAATCCGGTTTCGCGCTGGGGCCCCGCCGCCCGGTCGGGTCAGTGCGGCGAGGTCGTTCTGCAGCTGTCCACATCGTGTCCAAACCGCCTGCAGCCGCGACGTCGAGGGGCGCGCCATCCCCGTGTTTTCAACGGTATGCGGTCCTTGCGGAATGGACGCGACGGCGGGAGTCGAACCCGCAACGCACCCGGGTATGAACCGGTGCCCGGGACCGCCCGGATCGCCGCGATGACCCCACGCTAGACGCCGCGTGCAGGGATCGCCTGCGAGTGTCGGAGCGTGTCGGGCCATGACGAGATATGACGCGACCCGAGCCCTTCGGCAACCCGCGGCGCAGGCATCCGTCAGTGTCCGTCGTGGGTCACGATGGGGAGCACGGTGCCGTCGGCGTCGAGGAGCGCGGCGCCCTGGCAGACGCCGAGCGCGGGTACGACGACGAGAGTGACCAGCGCCGCCGCCCCGACCAAACCCCACAGGCCCGACCGCGGGGACGGATGCCGTGTGCCGTGCACGATCCCGCAGGCCACGGCGACTCCCAGCGCCAGCAGCAGTGCCACCGCGAGGATGCCCGCTCGTCCCGGCGCGGTCGCGAGCAGCGCCACACCGGTCCCCATCCCGACGAACAGAGCGGCGACGGCAACACGCGGGGTCGGCGTCCGGTTGAGGTTGAGACTCGTCGCGCCCCACGCCAGGGCGCCCAGTCCCACAGCAACCGACAGCGCCCCGAGCACCCGCGAGAGCGTGTCGGCCTGCACCGCGACGATCGCCGCGGCGCCGAGTCCGACCGCGACGAGTCCGAAGCCCCACGCGGCGACGGACACCCACGACGGGGCGCGGCTGACGCGCCCCGTCGTGGCCCCCCAAACTGTGCTCACGCCGTCGCGACCTGCGGCGAGCGCTCGGCGGCCAGACCAACACCGAGCAGCACGATGGCGCTGGCGAGGTGCAGGAAGTGGTCGGGCGCGTTGAGCGCGAGAATGTTGGCCGGCGTGCCGACGAGGAAGAAGCCGACGACACCCAGCAGCAGGTACGCGGCGCCGACCGTGATGTTCGCGATCTTGGCGGGGCGCGCACCGGCGATGCCGGAGATCAGCAGCGCGGCTCCGATGAGCAGGTGCGCGACGTTGTGCAGCGGGTTGACCTCGAAGATGCCCAGGAGCAGCCCGCCCTCGGTCGCGATGAAGCTGATGGGACCTGTGACGAAGAAGCCCAGAAGGCCGACGAGCAGATAGACGGCGCCGAAGACCGTGGCGACGATGCGATTCGGTGACGAGCCCATGAGAGACCTCTCTTTCCCAGCGGCGATCTGCCGTGCTGTGAGAGTTGTTCGGGGCGGGCGGGGAAACGGATGGGATGCCGCGGGGTGGAGTTGCTCGTCGGTTCGGGGCGTTTCGTCTCGCTTCGCTCGCTCAACGAACGGGGGATTGGTGTCCGCGCGCCCGGGTACGCTGGCCCGGACATGGGGGAGCGCGTGAGTCTGGCGGGGGAGCCTCGACGGCTGTCGAACTACGGCGAGGGCACCGACCTGCTCGTGGCGCTCACCGAAGCCATCGCCGGCGCGCGCACCCGCGTATGGGTCAAGGTGCCGTGGTGGGATGCCTCGCCCGTCGCGCGCCGCCTGCTCGACGCGATACTCGCCGCCCACCGGCGGGGCGCCGACGTCAAGGTGCTGTTGCGACCCGAGGCCTCGAACGACGCGGTCATCCGCGAACTCCAAAGCGCCGAGATCGCCCTCATCCCAGTGCGGTACATCCACGAGAAGGAAGTGCTCGCCGACGACGTCGCGATCACGCACTCCATGAACTTCACCGCCGCCGAGATCGGCCGCAACCAGAACTCCGGGTTCCTCCACACCGACCCTGCGATGGTGGAGGCCGTCGAGCTCGGCTTCACGTCGCTGATCGACAATGCGAACGCGGTCGCGCACGGCGACGAGGCGTGGACTGCAGCATCCACTCTCATCCCACCCGCGCTGCAGAAGTACCTCGACAGGTTCGACCGGCTCAACCCGCTGCAGTCGAAGGCGGTGCCGGCGGTGCTGTCGACGAGCGGGCACGTGATGGTCGTCGCGCCGACGAGCTCGGGCAAGACGCTGATCGGCGAGGTCGCGGCGCTGCGGTCCAT
Organism: Microbacterium sp. C23T; assembly: GCF_053345975.1. NCBI lineage: Bacteria > Bacillati > Actinomycetota > Actinomycetes > Micrococcales > Microbacteriaceae > Microbacterium > Microbacterium sp. C23T. The sequence goes on from NZ_JBKFBD010000044.1 coordinate 5,055, forward strand.
CGTGTCGGACAGCAAGCCGGCGGTGTGGCTGCTGCCCGCCCGCGCGCTCGCCGCGGAGGTCGCCGAGATCGCTCGGCGGTGGAACGCGCACGGCATCCGCACCATCGAGCTGACCGGCGAGACGAACATGTCGAGCGACGCGGTGCGGCAGGCGCAGCTGTGGGTGGCGACCACCGAGAAGTTCGAGGCGCTGTACCGGCGGGCGTCACTGAAGAACGTCATCGGACGGATCGGATGCCTCATCATCGACGAAGTCCACCTCGTGGGCGACCCGACTCGAGGTGCCACGCTCGAGTCGCTCATCGCACGGCTGCGCGTCGCCGAAGGGCGCACGCGGATCGTCGCGCTGTCGGCGACCGTGTCGAACGCGGAGGAGCTGGCGGCGTGGTTCCACGCTGACCTTGTCCGTTCGGCATGGCGGCCGACGGTGTTGACGACGCAGCTCGTTCCGTACGATGCGCCGACCCAGGGCAAGCGCGAGCAGTACGAATCCGCGAAGGACGAGATCGTCGTGCCGCTCCTGCGGAGCCTGGTCGGTGACCTCGGCACGGCCGGAGACAAGTCACCGGGATCCAGCGCGGTCGTGTTCTGCGGCAGCAAGGCGGCCGTGCTGCGCACCGCAGCGCGTGCGGCCGGGGTGCCGCACTTCGGCGTCGAGCTCGACGCGCTCGTCGAGGCATGCTTTCGCCGGGGTGTCGGCATCCACTTCCGTGATGCGCCCCGCGCGAATCGGGCGCTGGAGGCGTTCCGATCACGGCAGCTGCGCGTGCTCGTCGCCACGTCGGGGCTGTCGACGGGCGTGAACACGCCCGCGAAGTTCGTGATCATCCGTGACCTCGAACTCGGGATGACGCCGCTCGAGGTGAGCCAGGCCCAGCAGATGTTCGGGCGGGCCGGGCGCGCGGGGCAGGAGCCCGAAGGCTTCGGATTCATGCTGGTGCCGCGCACCGAAGAGGGCGGGTGGAAGCTCAAGCTCAGCGATGGATACGCGGCGAACAGTCGCATCACCGCAGCGTTGGGCGACGCGGTTCTCGCGGAGCTGCTGCTGGGGTCGGTGGTCGATCGCGAGACCGCGCGGACCTGGTTCGAGCAAACGCTCGCGTTCGCGCAGAACCGGTCGGCGGTCGACCTCGACGCGGTGGTCGACGAGCTGCTGCAGCGCGGGTTCGCGACCGAGGTCGACGGGCGACTCGCTCCGACGGAGATCGGCGTGCTGACCTCGCGCCTCATGATCGACACCAACTCCGCAGGTTTGCTGTTGGTGGCGCTGAAGTCGCTGCCGGTTCCGGCGACGGCCGACGAAGCTGAGGAGTTGGTGCTGCAGACGGTCGCTACCGCCGTCGCGTCGCTGCGCGAGCGACCCGTCAACGAGCGCACCTACACCGACTACGTCGACGAGCTGCTGCGGGGCTGGTCGCCGCGGGTCGTCGCCCGCGCCGGCGAGTGGTTCGGCGCGCGCGTCTGCATGGCGGCCGCGCAGCTCGTGCTGCGCGCCCCCGCCCGCACCCGCGAGAATCCGCCGGTGGGCGTGTCGATGGCAGAGCTCCGCCGCGCGGCGGAGGACATGCCCCGCTACCTCGCGTGGGTAGCCGCGCTCGGCTACGCGGAGGCCTCCACCTGGGCACCCGCCGTCGCCGGCGACCTCGCCCGCCGGCTCACGTGGTGGCACCTCTCGCCGCACCCGGAACGCGGGTCGGGCCGACTGCTCTGGATGCTGGAACGGATGCTGCAACCCCAGCACCACCGCGAGCACCTGCCTCCGCTGTGGCGACGGGCGCGGGCGGCGGGGTTCGCATCGCCCGATGGCATCAACGCGCGGCCGCGCGGGGTGGACGTGTCGGCCGAGGGGTTCGCGGAGATCGTGGGTTCTCGGGCGGACTTCTCCCTTGAGCCGCTGGCGGAGCTCGAGCTGATGTATCGCACGCCGAACACGCAGGCGCGGGTGACGGCTTTGAGCAACACTGGGGCGGCGCGCGCGGTTGCGACGTCGCGACCGGCGGCGGGGCCGATCGACCTGGTGCTGCCGGCGCGGTCGGCGGGGAAAGTCGCGGCGGACGTGTTCCTCTACACGCGGGACGGGGACTTCGGGTACGCGAATGTCGTGGGGGACGTCCCCGAGGGAGTCGGGTCGGGCACGCCGGTCGAGGAGGCTGCGCGGCTGCTGGGCGACCTGCCTGAAGTTCATTCGGTGCTGAGCCACGCGCGCGGGGTGCGGCGATTGTTTCAGGGCGAGCGGAAACGGCTGCTCGGCAGCATCCGTCCGCTCATCGCTGCCGACCCGCGACTGTGGCCCATCGCGGTCGCGCTGTCGGAGCAGCACCATGAGCCTGACGCGGTGGTCGTCGCGTTGCGGACCAACCTGCGGGCGCTGCTACGGCGGTCGGACCGCACCGACCTCCGCTCGCCGCACGCGGTGCTGCGCTCGCGCGAGGCGTCGGAGGCGGAGGTGCAGGTGACCCTCGCGGCGCTGCTCGGTTCGCTAAGGCTGGAGGTGGGCGTCGCGACGGCGGACGGGCATCCGCTCGCGGTGGTCCAGGTGGGGGAGCGGTGGGCGCTCGCGGGGCCGTTGCACGCGCAGCCGGGGCGGATCGAGCCGCTGATCCCGGCGGTGCTGCCGCGGCAGATCGAGACGGTGGCGGTGCCGGTGGCTTCGGCGGCGATGGTGGCTGAGCCGCGGTGCGGGTGGATGGCGGAGTTTGTGCTGTGACCCGGGGTTGCTCGTAGGTTCGGGGCGTCTCGTCTCGCTCGTTCCTCGCTCGCTCAACGAGCGGGGGTAGGGCCGGGGCGTCTCGACTCCATCGTTTCCTCGCTCGCCCAAACGACCGGAGGTCATAGTCGGCGTCGGCGACGGTGCTGCCGATAAGGTCGCGATGTACGGACCCTCGCCCGCTTTCTGAACGGACGCCCGATTGGCTGGATTGAATCGACGCCAGTTCCTCGCACGCACGGCGGTGCTCGCCGCGGCCACCGGTCTGAACGTCGAGCTGCTCGCTCCGCGACTGATCGCTGGATCGAACCAGGCGGCGGCGAGCGAAGTCCCCACGACGCTGCTGCAGACGATCCGCCAAGGCGCGGTCGTCAAAGGCAAGTACCGCGCCCTCACCACCGGACCCGGAGAGCCGTACATCCCGCGGCTCGACGTCCTGCGCCGAACGGCGTCTGACGGGCGCGCGGCATCCCGTCGATCCCTCCTGTATCTCGGTCACCTCTCGGACCTGCACGTGATCGACGCGCAGTCGCCCGGCCGCATCGAGCCCATGATCGTGCAGGACCACTCGGCATGGGGCTCGGCCTTCCACCCGCATGATCCGCTCAGCCCGCACGCGACGGCGGCGATGGTGCAAGCGTTCTCGGACGCCCGCTACAGCCCGCTCACGGGCGCGCCGATGACGGCGGCGATCGTCACCGGCGACAGTGCTGACATGCACTCCCACCTAGAGCTGCGCTGGTACATCGACCTGATGGACGGGCTCGCGGTCGACCCCGCAAGTGCGGGTGACATCTACCAAGGAGTCCAGGCATGGTCCGAAGCCGAGTGGGCGTACCGCCCGGGCGACCCCACGGGCGGGGCGTTCGGCGACTACGGTTTCCCCCGCCTGCCCGACCTGCTCGCGCAGGCGATCGCGCGCCCCGTCGAGTCGGTCGGGCTGCCCGCACCCTGGTACGCGGTCTACGGCAACCACGACACGCTCCTTCTCGGCACGTTCAACCTCAGCCCGCAGCTGCACGCCCTGGCGGTCGGCGGTCAGAAGTCGTACACGCTCGGGGGCACAGCATCCATGGCTCTCAACGGCTATGCGTCGACGGGCAGCGCCTTCCAGCAGGCGCTCGATGCGCTCGGACTCGCCTTCGGGCGGCCGGGGTTCAAAGCCGTGACCGCGAACCCCGACCGCCTCCTCTTCGAGCAGCGCGGCTTCATGGCCGAGCACTTCGAGACCGAGCCGACTCCGGGGCCGATCGGGCACGGCTTCACGCAGCACAACCTCGACTCGGGCGAGACATGGTGGCAGACCGACCTCACGCCGAACGTCCGCGCGTTCGGGCTCGACACCTGCAACCCCGTCGCCGGGCCGGATGGCGCGGTGCCCGAGACGCAGTACCGGTGGCTCGAGGCCGAGCTCGAGAAGGCGACGGCTGAGCGCAAGCTCGTGCTGATCTTCAGCCACCACAACAGCCTCACGCTCGAGAACCGCGCCCAGCGCCCCGGCGACTCCGAGAAGCTTTACGGGGCGGACGAGTTCGTCGATCTGCTGCTGAAGTACCCGGTCGTGATCGGGTGGCTGAACGGGCACACCCACCTCAACCAGATCCTCGCGCACTCGTCGAACTCCGGCGGCTTCTGGGAGATCACGACCGCGTCGTGCATCGACTTCCCGCAGCAGCAGCAAGTGGTCGAGGTCGTCGACAACCGCGACGGCACGCTCTCACTGTTCACCACGGTGCTCGATCACGCCTCGCCCGCCGTGCCCGGTGCGAGCGGCAGCCTGCGGGACCTCGCCTCGCGCAGCCGGGAGTTCGCGGCGAACGACTGGGCCGAGACCCCGATGATGCGCCTCGGCTCGCCGCTCGACCGCAACACCGAACTGCTGCTGCCGGCGCCGTTCGACCTGAGCATCATCACCGACGCGCAGCTCGAGAGCCAGCAGATGACCGCTCGCGCCCGCATCGCCGCCTACGAGGAAGCGAGAGGCCTGTGAAACGTCTTGCGATACTCGCGGTCGCGTGTCTCCTGCTCGCCGGTTGCTCCCAGGTCGCGGCGATCGCCCCGGTGGGCGGCTCGCATGAGGCCGAAGTCCGCTACGCCGCCATCGATGTGCTGTTGGATGCCTCCACCGAGGTGCTCGTCGCACCCGTGTGCGAGAGCGACGAGGCCGGGACAGTCACGTGTGCCGGTGAGACGGTCGCGGGCGACGAGATCTCGGTGGTCTCGACGGCCACGGATCCCACAGCGGTCGAGGTGAGGGTCGGAACGGACGTGCTGTACTCCGGATCGATCATGGAGGTGCTCGACCGCGCCGCGAGGGCCGGATCGTGACGGCGGGTTCCACGGTGGCGGGGACGCCTCGGATGGGCGCCGGCCGGATCGCCGTGCGGGGGTGGCGGATCTTCGTGCCCGTCGTGATCGGGAACGCTCTCGTTCAGGCGCTGACCACGGCGCCGTTCCTCACTCCCGCGATGGACGCCGGGTTCGTGCTGCTCGCGGTCGCGTCCGCTGCGGCCCTGGTCGCGAGCACGGCGCTCATCGTGGCGCACGCCCGCGCTGCGGTGGAGCCGACGCGCGTGCGGCTGACATGGCGGCTCGTGGTTGCAGCATCCGTCACGGTCATCGTCGTGGGAGTGGTCGCGGTGGTGGCGCTCCCGGCGATGCCCGTCGCGCTCGCGCTCGCGTTCGTCGTGCTGCCCGGCGTCGCGCGGGGCGGGGTGTTGTCGGGGTTCCGCGTGTTCGGCGTGGCGCCGGGGCGCGCCATCGCACTCACGCTCGTGACGCTGGTGGCGATCGTGCTGCTCTGGGTGGGCGCGCTGCTGCTCGGCTTCCTCATCACCGGGCCGGTCTCGGCGGCGCTCGTGTGGGTGGCGTTCGGCGCGGTGGCGGTGGTGCTGACCGCCGCGTGGACGGCCCTAGGGCGGCGAGGGTGACGTCGATGGAGGACAGATCGCTCCATGCGCGGGCAACTCGGCGAGCTGATCACCGATTCCTATCTGCTCGTGGTGCAGAAGCTTCCGCGCGCTCGCCGACCGGTCGACCCGCAGCTCTCGGCAGGTAGGGCGGTGCGTCCGGGTGCATCCGAACCCGCCATTCGGCAGGAATCACTCTTGAGAGGCACCCTGCGGTACGCGCCACCACACGGATAGCGTGGTCGCGACCCCAGTCGTGTGCGCAGGCGATGGAGCCGGAGCAGCAGAGGGAACCCGTGGAGGACGAGGAAGAGCGCGAGCTGTGCGGCCGCTTCGCCGCCGGTGACGAGCGCGCCCTCGAGCAGATCTACCGGCGCTGGTCGCCCATCGTGTTCACCCTCGCGCTGCGGGTTCTCGGCGACAGGGGTGACGCCGAAGACGTGACGCAGAAGACGTTCGTCTCGGCCTGGACCTCGCGCGCGTCGTACGACCCGGCCAAGGGGCGACTGTCGACGTGGCTCGTCACGATCACCCGCCGTCGCATCGCCGACACCCTCGACGCGCGCCGGCGCGTGCGCGAGCTGCACGAGAAGCTGCAGCGGTTCGCGGTGAGCGACGAGCCGATGTCGTCCGAGATCGACCTCGGCGACCGGCTGCTGCTCGCCGACGAGCTCGACCGGCTCGAGCCCGATGCGCAGCGCGTGGTGCGGCTGGCGTTCTACGACGACCTCACCCACCAGCAGATCGCCACGCGCCTGGACATGCCGCTGGGTACCGTGAAGAGCCACATCCGCCGGAGTCTCACCCGCCTGCGCGACCGATTGGAGGTGCCTCATGTCGCATCTTGATCCCGAGCGCCTCGCGCTGGTCGCGGTCGGAGAAGCGCTGACGGATGCTGAGCAGCAGCACCTCGCGACGTGCGACCCCTGCTCGCTCGAGCTGGCGGAGCTCGAGCACACGGTCGCGGTCGGCCGGTCCACCGTCACCCTGGGTGAGCTCGAGACGCCGCCGGAGCGGGTCTGGGACCGCATCCTCGATGAGGTCCGGTCGCAGCCGGAGGGCGCAGCATCCAGGATCCCCGTCGATGCTCCCGTCTCTTCGCCTGCTGTCGCGGAGAACCACTCGGATCAGCGCCACACGCGCAGGAGGGGACGGATGCTGTTCGCCCTCGCCGCGAGCATCGCCGTGGTGCTGGCGATCGCCGGGGTGTGGACCTTCGTCCGCACACAGCAGCCGGTGGAGATCGCGTCGGCGACCCTCGACGCCCTCCCGGATCACCCCGACGCTGTCGGGACGGCCGAGGTGACTGAGCTGTCGGACGGGGAGCGCACCCTCACGGTGAGCATCGACGATTTCGACGAGAGCGACGGGTTCCGCGAGGTCTGGCTGATCACCGCAGATGCGTCCGACCTCGTGAGCCTCGGCGAGCTGGACGGGAAGAAGGGGACGTTCGTCGTCCCGGCCGACGTCGACCTGCGCCACTTCGTGCTCGTCGACATCTCTCAGGAGCCGCGCGACGGCAACCCCGCGCACTCCGGCGACTCGATCGTGCGCGGGCAGCTCGAGTTCAGCTGACGCCGCGCGGCGGCCTGGGTCCGCCCTCCGCCCATCGGGGCGAGTCGAGAGCGAAGTCTTGGCAGCTGCATCCGTCTCCGCGATTCCGGGCGAATACCTCTACGGCACCCTCCGCTCGGACCGTGCCGGGCATCGCATCGAAGGAGATCGGAACCATGAAGAAGTCTCGCCTGGCCGTCGCGGCGGTCGCCGCCCTGGCGCTGGTCCTCACGGCCACCCCCGCGCAGGCCCACGGATGGGGTGGCGGAGCACCCTCCGGCACCATCGTCGACGTCGCGGTCGCCGCATCCGGAGGAGGCACGCCCGACGACAACCCGTGGGACTACGACATCCTCGTCCAGGCAGTCGTGGCCACCGGGCTCACTGGGGCGCTCGCCGACACGAGCCAGACCTACACAGTGTTCGCGCCGAACGACCGCGCGTTCCTGCGGCTCGTGACCGACCTCACCGGCACCGAGCCTGCGAGCGAGGCCGACGCGCTGGCGGCCATCACCTCGACGTTCACCGCCCAGCAGATCTCGAACATCCTGCTCTACCACGTGGTCGCCGGCCAGAAGCTCGGGTTCGTGAAGGTCATCACGGCCGGCTCGCTCACCATGGCCAACGGAGGCGTCGTCGAGCCGCGCGGCGTCAAGCTCCGCGACGAGACGCCCGCGCTCCGCGACCCCAAGCTCGTTCCCTGGGCTGTCAACGTCCAGGCGACGAACGGGGTGATCCACACGATCGACCGCGTACTGGTTCCCGCGTCGTAGCAACGGCACGGTCATCTCGGCGTCACCGGCGCCTACGGCGAGTCGGTGAAGCGCGTCGGCGATGACGACGAGCTCGCCGGGATTCTGAGCGCCAGCACGAGGCCCGAGCTCGAAGCGGGTGCGTCCGACTAGCGCCGGACGGACGAGCGAGACGGATGCCTCGGATCGGCGTCACCCGCCGGTTCGAGGCATCCGCCTCTCGCTCCTTCTCGCTCGCTCAACGACGGCGGAGCGCGCCGCGCGGGCGCTTGTGTAGCCTGAGGCCCACCGCCGAGAGGGGGACGGATGCCTTCGACCATCGCTTCGTTCCCCGTGCTGGGCATCGTCCTGGCCGTCGCCTCGGCCGCCGCGCTGGCGCTCGGCAACATGATGCAGGCGCGCGGGGTGCGCAGCGGCACCACCGGATCCTTCGGCGCCAAGCAGTTCTTCGCGCTCCTGCGCAACGTGCCGTGGGTGATCGGCGCGCTGCTGATCGGGGGCGCGATCCTGCTCCAGCTGGCGAGCCTCACGTTCGCTCCGCTCATCGTGGTGCAGCCGGTCGGGGTGGTCGCCCTCGTCTTCGCCTCGCTGCTCACAGCTCACTCGACGCATCGAAAGCCCTCCCGCACGGAGATGCGCGCCATCGCGACCAGCGTCATCGGGGTGGCGGGATTCGTCACCGTCGCCGCGTTGGTGAGCACCCAGCGCACGATCCACGACAGCCAGCTCATCGCGATCCTGCTCACGCTCGCCGTCGTGCTCTGCGGCGCGATCATCGTGGCCCTCGTTCAGCGTGGACGCGGCGGACCGGCCGTGCTGATCGTCATCGCCGCCGGCGTCTTCTCGGGTTTCGTCGCGACGCTCGGCAAGACCGTGATCCTGCGGGTGCAGACGGTCCTCACTGAGCAGGACTACAGCTTCGACTCCTCGAATCTGCTCACCCTGGCGTGCCTCATCGGCATCGCGATCTCGGGCGGCCTCTCGATCTACCTGGTGCAGCGGGCGCACACCGTCAATTCCCCCGAGGTCGTCGTCGGCGGCCTCACCGTGATCGACCCGTTCGTCGCGGTGGTGCTCGGCATCACGATCCTCGGCGAGGCCACGGGTGCGCCCCTCTGGTCGCTGCTCCTGCTGGCAGCGGCCGGCGCGGTCGCGGTCTGGGGGGTGATCGATCTCGCGCGGGCGCAGCAGCGGAGCGCGAGCGACGCCGCGCTCGGGGGCTGACTCGGGAACGGATGCTGCGGACAGGGGTTGCTCGGTGGCCCGGGGCGTTTCGTCCCGCTTCGCTCGCTCAACGACCGGGGGTGGGGCAGCGGGCTTGCGCATTCGTCCGGGGCGTCTCGCTGCGCTCGCTCTACGAGCGCGGGTACGGCAACGGGCTGACGTCGAGCGTGAAGCCGTGCGCGCGGAGGCGGTCGGCGAGGTGCTCGCCCATGGCGACCATCGGGGTCAGGACGCCGGCGCGGTCGGGGAGGTGGTCGAGCGCGAGGCTCAGCGCGGATTCGGCGAGCATCACGCCGGTCCCGCCGTAGCCGGGGTCGTACGGTGCGGTGATCCGTGTGCGTACCGGCTGCCCTTCGACCGGGTACACGTCGACGTCGAGGGCGAAGCGGCCGTGCTCGATCGCGTCCGTGCTGGGCCCGCTGCCGGGGGACGGCAGTACCCGATCGAGCACCGCTCGCGTCGGCGGGAATGCCAGTGCGCCGACGAGGCTCGCCGTGCCGAGGGCGATCGCCCCCGCTCGCGCGACGGCGCCGGGGCCGCGCCCGGTCGCCACCACCTCGCGGTACTGCATGAGCTGGCCGTAGCTCCAGCCGGTGAGGTAATTGCTGCGCTGCACGATCTGCTGGTTGTACGAGCCCATGACGAACGGCGCCTGCCAGCTTCCGCGCACCTTGCCCCAGCCACTGCCCGCGTGGCCGGGCAGACGCACCGACGGCCCGGGCGTGAGCGCGTAGGGGTTCGCGAGGAGTCGGCGGGCCGAGGCATCCGTCTTCGTCTCTTTCAGCTGCTGCCGAAGCGAGTCGATCGTGCCGCCGCTGATGCCGCCGCGCAGCGACCGGACCTTCAGCGTCGCCGCGACGATCGGCACACCGCCGGCGGCGTGGGCGAGCCCGAGGCCGAGGTCGGAGGGGATCGAGTCGAACCCGCACGAGTGCACGATCCTGGCGCCGGTGGTCTCAGCGACGGCGTGATTGCGCTCGATGCTCCGGGCGACGAAGATGCTCTCGCCCGAGAGATCCGCGTACGACGTGCCGGCGCGGGCGCATGCCGAGACCACGCCGGTTCCGTAGCGCAGGTAGGGTCCGACGGTCGTGGCGACGACGGAAGTGGATGCTGCGACCCGGGCGACCGCGGTGTCATCCGAGGTGTCGACCTCTATGGTCGGCCAGTCGACGCCGAGTTCGCGTCTGACGTCGTCGAGGCGTGCCGTGGAGCGACCGGCGATGGCGATCCGCACCCCATCGGGCGCGGATCGGGCCAGATGCCGCGCGGTGTACCTGCCGACGAAGCCCGAGGCGCCGAGCAGGACGATGTCGTGGTCGCGGTCGTTCGTCTTCATGCTTCGGGAGCGTAGGCGCGGTTGCGTGCAAGCGACAGCGGGTTGCGCGTCGATGCGTACGGGCTCGGTTCGGGGTTGTCGAGCCCCTGCATGGTGTCGCGCGACCCTGGCAGGCTGGGGTCATGCGAGAAGGAGATGCGATGAAGCAGCGCACGCTGGCAGGGCGACAGGTTTCGGCGATCGGGCTCGGGGCCATGCCGCTGTCGATGAACAACGACAAGGTGTACCCGTCGTTCGAGGATGCCGTCGCCACCGTGCACGCGGCGCTGGACGCCGGCGTCACGCTCATCGACACCGCCGACATCTACGCGCCGGACGGCGAGGAGATGGGGCACAACGAACGCATCGTCGCCGAAGCCCTGCGCACGTGGGACGGCGACGCGTCGGGCATCTTCGTCGCGACGAAGGGCGGGATCACGCTCGGCGAGGACGGCTCCAAGGGACGCGACGGGTCAGAGGCGTACCTGCGGTCGGCGGCCGAGAAGTCGCTCGACATCCTCGGCATCGACCAGATCGAGCTCTACCAGTACCACCGTCCCGACCGCTGGCTGGTCTACGGCGACATCATCGCGGGACTGAAGTCTCTGCAGGACGAGGGTCTTGTGCGGGCGATCGGCATCTCGAACGCGAGTGTCGAGGAGATCCAGATCGCTCTCGACGTGCTCGGCGAGGGCAATCTCGCCAGCGTGCAGAACGAGTTCTCTCCGAAGCATCCGGGAAGCATCGACGAGCTGCGCTTCTGCGAGAAGCACGGCGTCGCGTTCCTGCCGTGGAGCCCGCTCGGCGGCACCGGCGGGGGAGCGCGCCGGGTCGGCGACCGGTTCTCGGCGTTCCGCGAGGTCGGCGAGGATCACAGAGTGAGCCCCCAGCAGGCGGTGCTCGCATGGGAACTGGCGCTGGGTTCGCACGTCATTCCGATTCCGGGAGCTCGGCGCGCAGCATCCATCACCGACTCGGCCCAGGCGGCGAACCTCGAGCTCAGCGCGGACGAGGTCACGCGGCTGTCGGAGTCGGTGGGGATCTTCGACGACTGACTTATCCGCGTGAGGGGCCGAAACGGGCGACGAGGCGGAGGATCGTCGGCAGCCCGCGGGAGGTCGCCCGGTCGCCGGTGAGGCGCTCGAGCACCGGAGTGGCGTTGCCCTGGCCGTCGACGTCGTTGTGGACCAGCGCCCAGCCGGGTCCGACGTCGACGATCTCGCAGCGGGCTCGCGTCTGGAGGCTGATCGCATCGGGAGCCTGGGCGTCGACCGTTCCGCCTCGATGGAGGGTGAACTCGTAACCGTGTGAATCGTGCGCCGCGCCGTGTTCGTCGACGATCGCGACGAGGTCGGCGAACGGGATCCAGAGGATGTCGCGCTCGTGGCCGGATCGCGCGGCGATCGCTTCTTCTGCGCTCGCGACGACCTCTGCGGGTTCGTCGGAGTCGAAGAGGATCGTGCCGTTGCTCTGGAAGAGCTGAACCTCGGGGCAGCCCGCGTCGGCGAAGCCGGCGACGATGTCGGCCGTGGCGGGATGGCCGCGCTGACCCTGGTTGACGTTCCGCATGAGGGCGACGCAGCGCATGGGTTGAGAGTAGAGCAGGAGCCCCGGCGTCAGCGGCCGGCGGCGATCTCCTGCGTGCCGATCACCGAGAGCAGCTGCAGCCGCTCGTGGCTCGCGGTGCCGGGTGTCGCGGTGAGCACGAGGAGGGTCTGGCCCTGCTCGGGGTCGATGAGGAACTGGCACTGCATGTCCATCACGCCCACCTCTGGGTGCTGCAGGCGCTTCTCGCGGGCGTGCGTCGAGCTCACCTCATGCTCGGCCCAGAGCTCGGCGAACTCCGGGCTCTCGTGCAGCAGCGCTGACACCATCGCGCCGGCGCGCGAGTCGGCACCGAGCTTCGAGTAGGCGTTGCGGATGTCGGCGGTGAACGCGCGCGAGTGCATCGGGTGGTCCTCGGCCGGGTACATGTCCCGCGCCGACGGGTCGATGAACCAGCGATAGCCGACGCTGCGCCGGAAGCCTTCGAAGCGCGTCTCGTCGCCGAACAGCGCGCGGGCGGCCGGCGTCTGCGCGAGCGTCTCGCCGAGCTCGGTCATCACCTGCGCGGGCGTGTCGGCGAGGCGGTCGAGGATGCGCATCAGGCCGGGCGAGACGTGCTCGCTGCGCAGCGCCCGCGCCGGCGCCGTGTGGCCGGCGAGCCGGAAGAGATGATCGCGCTCATCGAGGGTGAGTCGCAGGCCGCGGGCGATCGCGGCGAGCATCTGCTCCGACGGCTGAGGACCACGGGCCTGCTCGAGCCGGCTGTAGTAGTCGGTCGACATGTCGCAGAGCACGGCGACCTCTTCCCGCCGAAGGCCGGCGGTGCGGCGCCGAGACCCACGGCGCAGTCCGACGTCTTCGGGCTGCAGCGCTTCTCGGCGGCGACGCAGGAAGTCGGCCAGCTGTGCTCTGTCCATCACCTGAGTCTGCGGCATCCGTCATCCCTCATCCAGGGACCGGGGATCCCACCTCAACGCGGCGACCTGTACGCCGGTGAGTTGCTCGGAGAGCTCCCACACGCGCCGGGCGTCGGTCTCGCTCCGCAGTCGCGAGTACATCGGCTGCTCGGCGGGAAGCCCGCTCAGGTGGCGGAAGCCCTTCGGCCCGTAGAGGTGTCCGCCGCGGGCATCGGGGCTCGTTGCCGCGTACACCGCCGACAGTGCGGCCGACGCGGGCGTGCCGAACAGGATGCCGCGTCGCGACATCGCCCGGATGACCCTCACCGCCGTCGTGTCGGCGGACCGCCCCATGCCCGGCTGGGCGGCGAGCAGGTTCGTCGGCGTGATGCCGGGATGCGAGAGAGTGCTGCGGATGCCCCAGTCCGCCGCATCCGATCTCCGCTGCAGCTCCATCGCGAACAGGCCGAACGCGATCTTCGACGAGCTGTACGCCTTCATCGGGTCGTAGCCCTGCTCCCAGTTCGGGTCGTCCCAGTCGACGGCGCCCTGATCGGCGGCGATGCTCACCTGGCTGGTGACGTGCGCCTTCGTCGCGACGAGCAGCGGGAGCAGCTGCGCGACGAGCGCGAAGTGGCCGAGGTGATTGGTCGCGAGCTGGAGCTCGAACCCGTCGGCGGAGAGCTGCCGGGTCGGCGGGTTCATCACGCCGGCGTTCGCGATGAGGAGGTCGATCGGGCGGCCCTCGTCGTTCAGCTGCGCGGTGAGGGCGGCGACGGAATCGAGCGAGGCGAGGTCGAGCGGGAGGGGACGGATGCTGCCGGCCGGCGTCCGCTGTCGGATCCGAGTTGCCGCAGCCTCGCCCTTCTGCGGGTTGCGGACGGGCATGAGGACATCGGCACCGGCGCGGGCGAGACGCGCGGCGATCTCGAGGCCGACGCCGTCGCTCGCGCCGGTGACGAGGGCGAGCTTGCCGGAGAGATCGGGAACGGGGATGTCGAGCGGCTTGGGCATGAGGAGCTCCTGAGTTGGTGGTGCTTCCCATGCTGGACGCGGCGGCGGCGCGGATTCAGGGCGCGGTCATCCGGGGATCGGGGGTCCGTGGCTCGGCGCGACCTACGAGGCGTCGGCGAGCCAGGCCCGTAGGTGCTCGACGACGAACGCATGGTCCTCGGCTTGGGGAAGGCCCGAGACGCCGACGGTGCCGACGACGCCGACGCCTGCGATCGTGATCGGGAACACCCCGCCGTGGGCGGCGTACCGAGTGGTGTCGAGGCGGCCGTCGGTGTCGAAGTCGCCGCCTGCGGCGCGGAACGCCAGGCCCACGCCGAACGACGAACGGCCGTAGCGGCGGGCGACGCGCGTCTTGCGTTCGAGCCAGCCGTCGTTGTCGGCGCTCGACCCCGGCAGCGCGGTGTGGAACACCCGCGCCTCGCCCAGCGAGATGCCGATCACGATCGGCAGGCCGAGGGCCGCCGCTTCCTCCCGCATGCGGGAGCCGAGAGCCCAGGCATCCGTCACATCGAAGCGCGGGAGAACCACCTCGGCCTCGTCGGCTTCGACGCGGGCGAGCAAGGCGGCGATGTCGTCGGTCATGGGACGAACGTACCCGCTGGGCGGTTGCGCTCAACGGGGTGGAGGCGAAGCCCGCCCACCGGTCGTTGAGCGGAGGGCGCTCTGGCGCCCGCAGACGAAACGCCATGAGTATGCGGGAGTGTCGGGCGGGGTGCCGGGTCGAGGTTTGCGCTTGCGTTCACCCCGCCCCATCTCGCCCGATCTTCGGCGGGGGGCGCTCGGCGTTGATTCCTCCCCAAGTACTCGTGACTCGGATGGATTCGGAGTTGTCCACAGAATCGACGCTGACCGGGCCTTTAGGACAGTGGGAATGTCGGTGGTCCTCGGCAGGATGGGGGTATGAACTTCCCGCTGACCGAGCTTCGGAGCGTCGCCGATCTGCTCGGCGACACGCTCGGTGCGGCGCTTGGTGGTCAGGCGCTGCGGGGGTTGTCGCACGGCGAGTTGGTCGCCGCGTTGGGTGTCGTCGAACAGCTGGGCCGGGTCACGGATGCGGCCCGGCTGGTGCTGGCCGGAGAGGTCGGCCGGCGTGCCGACTCGGAGTTCGGTGACGACCGGATCACCGCGCAGTTCGGGTGCGCATCGGCGCAGGAGCTGGTGGAGCGCAGCACGGGAGTGTCCGCGGCGACCGCGCGGGCGCGGCTGCGGGACGCGAAGGCGGTCACCGGCCGGGTGACGCTGACCGGGCAGACCCGCCCGGCACCCCTCGAGCATGCCCGGGCGGCGCTGACTGCGGGGCGGCTCAGCGCGGACGCGTTGACCACGATCGTCGACGCGCTGCGGCCGCTGCTGGGCCGGTGCACGGTCGACGAGATCGCCGCAGCCGAGGGCGAACTCGTCGCCGCCGCGATCGGCGACACCGGGCAGCCGGGGTGTGGGATCCACGAGTTGACGGTGATGGCGACCACCTGGGCGCTGTACCTGGACCCGGACGGCACGCTCCCGGACGAGGAGTACGCACAGCGGGTGCGGGGGATCCGGATCAGCCGCCGCGCGTACCGGGGGCTGCGGCGCATCTCCGGGGATGTCACCGCCGACGTCGCCGCACAGTTCGACCGGCTGCTGGACGCGCACCTGAACCCGCGGGTGCAGGACCGCGGCCCCCGGTTCGTCGACGCCGACACCGAAGCCGCGTCAGACGAGGCGGCGGAACGGGTGGGGGATCCGCGGACCGTGGACCAGAAACGCCACGACGCGTTCGCGTCGATCCTGACCGCCGCGGCCGGCGCGGCCGCGACGCCGACACTGGGCGGCGCGGCGCCGACCCTGATCGTCACCACCACCGCCGAGGACCTGGCCGCCCCCGGCGGGGTGGCGTTCGTGGAGTCCGCGGGCGGTCCGGTGCCGGTGCCGGCATCGTTCGCCCGGCATGTCGGCTGTCACGGCACCATCCACCGGCTCACCCTGACCGGCACCGGCGCGATCACAGCGCTGCACATCGAGGACCGGGTGTTCAACCACTGGCAGCGCAAAGCGATCGGCGCCCGCGACGGTGGCTGCATCATCCCCGGCTGCACCGTTCCCGCCGCCTGGTGCGAGGTGCACCATGTCATCGACTGGGCCAAGGGCGGCCCGACCACTGTCGACAACGGCGTGCTGCTCTGCTGGCACCACCACCACGGCATCGAGACCAGCGGGTGGGAGATCCGTATGGTCGACGGCCTGCCGCAGGTGCGACCACCCGGCTGGATCGACCCGCAGCGACGATGGCGCGGGCCGAACCGGCTCCTCCTCGACCAACTCAGACGCGCCAGGTCCGCATAAACCACCCCCACCGCTCGAACCACCCGCCCGACCAGCCGCAAGGGCGACACCGGGGCGCCCAGCAACGACGTGGGCAGGAGAGGCGAGAGCGGTGGGTGCGGGGTTGCTCGGACGTTCGGGGCGTTTCGTCTCGCTCGTTCCTCGCTCGCTCAACGACCGGGGGCGAGGCTCGACGAGGGACGGGGCGCGCTGGGGGTCAGTGGTCGCCGCCCTGGCGCGACAGGCGGGTCTCCTCGAGGTCGAGCATCGCCTGCGCCTCGGCCAGCACTCGGGAGGAATAGACGCCCTGCGCACGCAGCTCCAGCAGGCGTTCGCGCTCCGCATCGACGACGGCGAGGCGCACCTCGCGGTACCGCTGATGGGGCATCTCGCCCGGCTTGCGCACAACGTGCGCCCGTTCCCAGGCAGCCTCGGTACTGAGGAACGACGCCCGCCTTACGCGCTCGATGACATCGGGGTCGATCGGGGCGGTGGTTGCAGCATCCGCCTCCATCTCGTCCAGTGTCTGGAGGCCGACGTTGCTGATGTCTTCGAGGAGGGCAGCGAGCTCCCGGCGGTCTTCCTGCGCATCGATGCCCTGCACGTTGAGCAGGCGGATGAGCCACGGCAGCGTGCCGCCCTGCACGACGATGCTCACGACCGCGACGGTGAACGCGATGAGGATCAGCTGCGGCCGGTACGGGGTGTTCTCGGGGAGGGACTGCGCGGCGGCGAGCGTCACGACGCCGCGCATGCCCGACCAGCCCAGCACGATCCCGCCGCGCCAGTCGATGTGCTCCTGGCGCTGCTGCTCGAGATCGGCGCGCCGGCGCTCGTAGTCGCGCTCGAGCCGATCCCGGGTGCGGGCCTGCCGCACCGTGCTGACCGGGTGACTCCGGTAGTAGTACAGGGCGAGGAGCGCATGGTACGTGCGCTTCTCGGTACGCTCCTCGCGCTTGCCGAGGGCGTAGACCATCGGTCCGATCCACAGGAAGCGGATCCCGATGAGGGCTGCGGTCGCGAGCAGGCCGATGAGGATCGCGTCGCCGACGCTGAGAACCGTCGGGTCGACGTGATCCACGAGCGTGCGGATCTCGAGGCCGATGAGGAGGAACACGCCGTTCTCGAGGAGGAACTGGATCGTGCGCCAGTTGATGCGGTCGCTGATCCTCGCCTGCGCGCTGAACTTCGTGGGCGCCGCATGGCCGGTGTAGAGGCCGGCGACGACGACCGCCATCACCCCGGACGCGCCGAGCGCCTCGGCAGGCGCGAACGCGACGAACGGAACCGCGATCGACAGCGCCGTGTCGAGCACGGGATCGTTGAGCTTGGAGCGCACGAACACGGTGACGTATCCGGCGACCAGGCCGATCGCCACCGCGACGACGACGGCGTAGACGAAGTCGACGACTCCGGCCCAGGGCGTCGTGAGACCGCCCACCGCGGCTGCCGCGACCGCTGAGCGCAGCAGCACCAGCGCCGTCGCGTCGTTGAGTAGCCCTTCGCCCTCGAGCACCGTGAGCAGTCGCGGCGGAAGGCCGAGGCGCCGGCCGATCGAGGTCGCCGCGACCGCGTCGGGCGGGCTGATGACCGCGCCGAGCGCGATGGCCGCGGCGAGGTTGAGATCGGGCAGCAGCGAGAACAGCAGGAAGCCCGCGGCGAACGCGGTCACGATCACCAGCACGACCGACAGGCTCGCGATCGACCCCACATTCCGCCGGAAGTCGGTGATCGGCACACTGATCGCCGCCGCGTACAGGATCGGCGGCAGCACCCCGTCGAGGATGATCTCGTGCGGCACCTCGATGTCGGGCACGCCCGGCAGATACGACAGCCCCACACCCACGACCACGAGGATGATCGGCGCCGCCACCCCCAGCTTCTTGGAGAACGCGGCGACCGCCACGATGACCGCCACGGCGATGACCGCGTAGATCCCCAGCTCCATTGACCCAGCCTATTGAGCGACCCCGGAGTGGCGGCGTCGTGTGTCGATGGATGAGACGCGGGTGGATGCTGCGGGCCGGGGTTGCTCGTCGGTCCGGGGCGTTTCGTCTCGCTCACTCAACGACAGGGCGACGAGGAATGACTCAACCCGGCAGCTGACGCTCCCTCTCCCGCGCGCGCTGCGGGGGAACCGGAGGGGCGGGTGCGTCCAGGGCTCGCAGCATCCGTTCGAGCGTCTCGCGCAGCTCTTCCCGAGCAGGCGACGGCAGGTCCGTCGTGTACTCCACGCCTGCCGGGATCCAGGTCAGGCCGTACATCGTCTCGCGGAAGTCCGACCCGCCGACCGGCCACCGCGTGTGCGTCGCGTCCTCGGCCGTCGCGCCCTGACCCCACTGGCCGAAGTAGTCCCGCATCTCGTCCAGCCGCAGCTCCATCACGGCGTCGGCCTCGACCGCCTGCCGCGCCCACGAGCGTGCGACGAAGATGAACTCCTCGATCTGCTCCGGTGTGAGCGGCTTCGGCTCGAAGAGCACGCGGGTGTGCGCGACATCCGCCAGCCGATCCACGCGGAAGGTGCGCCAGTCCTCCTTGTCGAGATCCCAGCACAACAGGTACCAGTGCCGGTCGGCAGGCGCGAGGGCGTGCGGCTCGACGCGACGATGCGTGACCTCGCCCGACGCCGCCGTGTACGTGAAGCGCACGCGCTCGTGATCGCGCGTGGAGAGCGCGAGCTCACCGAGCACCTCGCCCGACACGGCGGCGCCGGCGTTGAGTCCGGCGGGCTGCACGGTCTCGGCCAGCGCGGCGACGCGGCGGCGCAGCGGAGCGGGCAGCACCTGCTCGAGCTTCGCGAGCGCGGTGATCGTCGTCTCGGGACCACTCACGAGGCGCTGGGATGCCGCCACCCGCAGCCCGATCGCCATCGCGACGGCCTCTTCGTCGGTGAGAAGCAAGGGCGGCACGGCGCTGCCGGCCTCGAGGCGGTAGCCGCCCGCCGCACCCGGGATCGACTCGATGCGGTAGCCCAGGTCACGCAGCCGCTCGACGTCGCGCCGTACGGTGCGCTCGGTGACGCCCAGCCGATCGGCCAGCTCGGAACCCGGCCAATGCCGATGCGTCTGGAGCAGGTTGAGCAGCGAGAGGGCTCGGGTGGTGGTGTCGGACATGCGAAAAGAATCTCATGGATCGCGGACAGGATCTGTCCGCATCCGCTCCTAGCTTGGGGGCATGGCGAACGAATCGATCATTCAAGCGCAGGGTCTGACCAAGCGCTTCACCGTGAAAGGCAAGACCGTCGAGGCCGTCACCGACCTCGCGTTCGAGGTGGCGCGCGGCGAGCTCGTCGCATTCCTCGGACCCAACGGCGCCGGCAAATCGACCAGCCTGCGCATGCTCACGACCCTCATCCCGCCGACGTCGGGCACCGCGCGGGTCGTCGGGTTCGACATCCTGAAGCAGCCCGCCGAAGTCCGCGCGCGCATCGGCTACGTGGGCCAGCTCACGAGCGGCAGCTTCTCGCAGCGCGCCCGCGACGAGCTGCTCAGCCAGGGTGCGTTCTACGGCATGTCGAAGGCTGCGGCGCGGACGCGGGCCGACGAGCTCATCGAGTCGCTCGACCTCTCGGGATTCGCGACGCGGTCGGTGCAGCAGCTGTCGGGTGGGCAGAAGCGCCGGCTCGACGTCGCGCTCGGACTGATGCACGCGCCGCCGCTGCTGTTCCTCGACGAGCCGTCGACGGGACTCGACCCGCAGAGCCGCGCCAACCTCTGGCAGCACATCATCGATCTGCGCGCGCAGTACGGCACGACGGTCTTCCTCACGACGCACTACCTCGAGGAGGCCGACCGCTACGCGGAGCGGGTCATGGTCATGGACAAGGGCCGCGTCATCGCCGACGACACCGCGACCCGGCTCAAGGCGGAGCTCGCGGGCGACGTGCTCACGTTCGGCTTCGCAGACGAAACGGATGCTGCCGCCGCCGTCGCCGTGGTGCAGAGGCTCACCGAGCGCGAGGTGCGGCGGGTCGAGGCATCCGTCGTCCTCACGGTTCCGGAGGGCGACGCGCTGCTGCCCGCGGCGGTGCGCGCGCTCGACGCTGCCGGGCTGATGGTGCGCACCGCGACGGGAGTGCCGCCGACGCTCGACGACGTGTTCCTGGCGCTCACCGGCCGCACGCTGCGCGAGGCCGGCGAGGGCGAGGGCGAACCCGAGGAGAACGCGGATGCGGCGGCTGCAGCATCCGCGACCGCCGAACAGGCGGCCGAGACGACAGGAGCGAAGCGATGACTGATCAGATGCAGACGCGGATCGAGACCCGCCCCGACACCGCGGTGCGGGCGAACCCTGCGCGCGACACCTGGAACGTGCTGACCCGCGAACTCAAGCCGGTGGTGCGTGATCCGTTCACGCTGATCTTCAGCCTCGTGCAGCCGCTGGTGTTCCTCGGGCTGTTCGCGCCGCTGCTGGTCGGCTCGTCGGGCGCTCCGGTGGGGGAGACCCTGCAGTGGTTCGTGCCGGGCGTGCTCGTGATGATCGTGCTGTTCGGCACCGGCGCGACCGGGTCGAACCTGCAGTACGAGATGATGACGGGTTCGCACGAGCGCACGCTGGTCGCGCCGCTCGCTCGGTCGTCGCTGCTGGTCGGCCGCGCGCTCAAGGAGATCGCACCCATCGTGGTGCAGGCGCTGATCATCGTGCTGATCGCGTGGCCGTTCGGGTTCACGATCAACGTGCCGGGGCTCGTGATCGGGCTCGCGCTGCTCGCGGTGTTCGGGGTCGGGTTGGGCTCGCTCTCGTACACGCTCGCGCTCAAGACCAACGACCGCGAGTGGCTGTTCTGGGGTGTGCAGCAGACGCTGATCTTCCCGCTGCTGATCCTTTCGGGCATGCTGCTGCCGCTCGACGAGGGGCCGGCCTGGATGCGCGCGGTGTCGACGGTGAACCCGGTCAACTGGGTCGTGCAGGCCGAGCGCGCGCTGTTCGCCGGCGACCTCGGCGCGATCGAGGTGTTGTGGGGCTGGGTCGCCGCGATCGTGCTCGCCGTGGTCGGTCTGGCCGTCGGGATCCGCGCGATGCGCAAGAGCAGCTGACGGATGTGGGATGCTGCGGACCCGGCGTTCTGCGCCGGGTCCGCGGCGTTTCGTCTCGCTCGTTCCTCGCTCGCTCAACGAGCGGGGCGGGTCGGGCTACTGCGGGACGGGGGTGGGCACGTGGTGGGCGACGGCGACGCGGTCTCCGCCGGCCATCTTCGCCTCGTACATGGCGTGGTCGGCGGCGCGGATGAGCTGGTCCATGACCGGAGCGCCGTCGTTCCCGACGGTGACCACGCCCACGCTCGCGGTGATGGACAGCACCGGAGGAAGGTCGGCGTACGGCTCGGCGATCGCCGAGCGGATGCGATCGGCCAGCGCTGCGGCGTCGCCCACGCTGTCCACCGCGGCGACCGCGATGAACTCGTCGCCGCCGAATCGTCCGAGCACGTCCGACTCCCGGATGACCCCGCGCAGCCGCTCCCCGATCTCGCGAAGGAGCGCGTCGCCGGCAGCGTGACCGAGCAGATCGTTCACGGCCTTGAAGCCGTCGAGATCGATGAAGATCACGGTGAGCGCGGAGTAATCCTGGAAGAGGGTGCGTGTGACGTCTTCCTCGATCAGTCGCCGGTTCGGCAGCCCGGTGACCTCGTCGTGCATCGCCGCGCGACGCAGAGTGTCTTCGAGGCGGATCCGCGCGATCGCCTGGGCCGCCTGATTGGACAGCGCCTCGGCGAGCGGAACCGCCTCTTCGTCGAACTCCCGCGGGTGGTCGAAGAAGCAGACCATCGCACCGACCGCATCCCCGTGGGACCGCATCGGCGAGGCGATCGCCGCATGCACGCCGCCCGCCCGATAGATGTCGCTCATGCCGACTCCGGGCACATAGGAGTCCGCATGCTCAGGGGAGCGCACGATCAGCACCTGGCCGCCGAGGAAGGTCGTCGTTCCGGCCGGCCGGAGGTCTGCCGGCCAATGGGCGGCGAGCGGGTTCACCCCGGCGACCTGGACCAGCCCGTCAGGCCCACCGATGTGCACGCTCACGGCGCTCGCGGCGAACGCCCGCTGCGCCACGTCCACCAGGAGTTCCGCCGCGTCGCTCTCGGTCCTGACATTGCCGAAGCCGACCGCCGCGTTGAGGAGGATCTGCAGTCGCTGCCGACCGCGCTCCGTCTTCGCCTCGGCGCCCTGGAATCCCAGGTTGAACGACGACCGGGTCGACACGTCGTAGACGGCGATCTGTTCCACACCGCCCTCGTCCTCACCGAGGGAGCCGACCACCACGGGCCGGACAACGCCTGAGATGCCATGGAGAGTTGCGTCCGTCGGGCGCTCACCGTCAGCGGACGCCAGTGGCATGCGGAGTGTGAGGAGTGTCTCGAGCGGCTTTCCGATCACGTCTTCCCGGTCGCAGCCCATCCACTCGAGCACCTGCTGATTCGCGTCGAGAATCGTCGACTGACGATCGACGGCGATCAGCCCGCAGATCGCGAGATTCAGCATGGGAACCCCTTAGCGTGGGGTGTGGTCAGGATGCGGCATCCGATCGGGGCGTTTCCGTGGATCACGGTGCCTCCTGGCTTCTGTATCGAGGCGATGATGTGGGCGGAGCGGGGAACGACATCTCGCCTGCGGGTGGGACCAGTCTAGTCGGTGCTTCGCAGAATTAGATAAATATTCTAAATATTCGCAGACTGACTATTCTGATCTCGGAGCGATGGGGGGAGAATGTCGTTTATGGCGAACGACACACCGGCGCTGACCCTCGGGGTGGCGCTGCGCCGGTACCTCGATGCGCGCAACGCCGCGCTGGTGACCGCGCGCGCCAGTCTCGGCATCACCGACACCGATGCCCGCGCGCTGCTGTTCGTGGTCGGCAATCCCGGAACGCGGCCGACGGCGCTCCGTGAATACCTCGGCATCACCTCCGCGGGAGTGACGACGCTCATCGACCGGCTGGTCAGCCGCTCTCTCGTGCGACGCGATGTCGACCCGGCTGACAGGCGGGTGAACCGCATCACCGCCATCGTCGATATGGGCGAAGACCCCTGGTCGGCCCTCAACCGGTTCGACGATGACTTCGAGGTTGCCGTCGGCGCCGCGGATCAGGCGCTGGTCGGAGACTCGGCGGCCCTGCTCAACGCCCTGACCGTGGCGACGGTCGGGACGCGGCACTGACCTGCGACTCAGGCGACGTCGGTGCCCTGATACGCCCGCGACTTCGCCTCGAGGAACGCGCACAGCTCGGAGACCGCAGCCAGCTCGGCGGAAAGGTCGAGCACCCCCGCGGCGTCGAGCACGAGATTCTCTTCGCGGGGTTCCATGGTCACGACCCATCCGATGGCTTCCTGCGAAGCCGGTTGGATGAACACGCCGGTGGGAGCGTGACCGAGCTCGAAGAACACCAGCCCGGTGTTCGCCCCGCCGTCGCCGTCCTGCACCATCACACGCGCGGAGTCCGCCAGTGGCTTGCCCTGCGCACGGTACTCGGCGAGCCAAGACTCCAACGTCTCCAGATTCCGAAACGCCATCGCGATCCTCTCCCTGCATCTGCGACGAGAAAAGTATAAGGATCGGGCGATCCCTCCTTGAAGACCTCGCCACGAGCGTGCGGCGGAGACGGACTTTAGCCGATCCTCGCTCGTCCCGCGTCGGCTTGCGGTCGGGGCACTTCGCAGGGCTGACTTGAGGGATGCCCACCACTCCTGGAGACCTCGCGGATGATCTGGCGGCCGCCGTCGGCGGCGCCGAGATCTTCGCCGTCTACCAGCCGCAGGTGTCGCTGGAGAGCGGTTCGATCGTTGCGGCCGAGGCGCTGTGCCGCTGGCGGCACCCGCGGCTCGGGGACATCGATCCCGTGACGATGATCGGCGTCGCCGAGCAGAGCGGCGTGATCCACGCGCTCGGGCGGCGAATACTCGACGAGTGCCTCGACACGCTCGCGGGATGGCGCGAGACGGGCCGCGACTGGGCTGTCGCCGTCAACGTCTCGCAGATGCAGTTCGAGGACGAATCGTTCGCCGATCATGTCGCCGGCGAGTTCGAGCGTCGTGCGCTCGCGCGCGGCTCCCTCGTCTTCGAGCTTCCCCGCGACCTGCCGCCGATCGGCGATGATGCCGTGCTGTCGCGACTGCACCTGCTCCGCGGGATCGGCGTGGAGTTCTCGCTGGCCGGCTCGGGCGTCGAGGCTCCCTCGCCGGAACTGCTGCTTAGCCTGCCGGTGGCCGAGGTGAAGCTGCCGGGTGAACTGGTGCGAGCCGCTGAGCGGCCCGCGCCGGCGTGGTTGCGCGAGCAGGTCGAGGTCGCGCATGCACACGGTCTGCGCGTGGTGGCGGAGGGCATCGAGACCCTCACCCATCTCGACACCGCGGTCGAGCTCGGCTGCGATCGGGCGCAGGGGTTCCTCATCCGGCAGCCGCACGAAGAGATCGCGTTCCCGTAGACCGTGCTCCACAACAGGTGTGCAACGGGTTCCGATGACGGTGCGGGCGCGCACGACGGCGGATCTAGGATCAAGGGATGACGACGGCGCGACGGCGAGGCATCCTCGCTGTCGTCACCGCGATCATCCTGCTGGCGCTCGGCGCCGGGGTCGCGTTCGCCGTCGGCGACGCGCTCGGCATCCGCACCGAGCCCTCGGCCCAGATGGAGCCGCAAGCCCCCGTCGTGCCGACGGTCGCCGAGCCCGTCCTCCCGCCTTCCTTAACGTTCGACGCCCCCGCGACGGAGCGCGTGTCGGTCGCGCTGGAGGAGTTGACGGATGCTGTGACCGCAGCATCCGGAACCTCCGGCGAAGCCGTGCTCACGGTGCGGATCGACCCGACCCTCGTCGCGACCGACGACGCGTACGCCATCGAGGGCGACGCCGCCGCGCTGCTCGTCCGCGCCGGAAGCGAAGACGGCGTCACACGCGGCATCTACGACCTCAGCAACCAGATCCGCGCTGCGGCCCCCCTGACGGACCTCGTCGGAGCGCACGAGGCGTCGCGTCTGCCGCTGCGCATGACCGACCTCGGCGCGGTCGGCGTGATCCCCGATCCTGCCGAGTGGGAGTCCGGCGACGACTACTCGCACGCGTCGAAGGCGTTCGCCGCGGTCATGCAGCCCGAGCCGCCGTACGTCGACGAGACCGCGCTCGCTGCCGCGTTCGACGACTTCGACGGGTTCCTGCGGCACTCGCTCGCGAACGGGTTCAACGCCGTCGCGTTCCCCGGGTTCGTCGAGTACGTCACGTTCGACGAGGCACCCGACGGCCCGGTCTACGCCGACGGCGACGACCATCGCGACAAGGCGCTCGCCCTGCGCGACGCGTACGCGCCCTTCTGGGAGCGCGCCGACGAGCTCGGCATGAAGGTGTTCCTCCGCACCGACATGCTCGCGCTCACCGGTCCGCTCGAACAGTACCTCGCCGACGAGTTCGGCTCGCTCGACACCGAGAACCCCGAGCTCTGGGACGTCTACACCGCCGGCCTCGACGAGCTGTACGACGCGGTGCCCGCGCTCGACGGCGTGCTCATCCGCATCGGCGAGGCGGGTCCCGTCTACGACGTGGGCGGCTGGGACTACTACTCCGCGCTCGAGGTGACGTCGGTCGACGCCGTGCGCACGATGCTCGAGGCGTTCACGGCGCAGGCCGAGGCATCCGACCGCGAAGTGATCTTCCGCACGTGGTCGGTGGGTGTCGGCGCCGTCGGCGACATGCACACGAACTCCGCGTCCTACGAGGCGGTGCTCGGCGGCATCGACTCGCCGGCACTCATCGTGTCGACGAAGTACACGCTCGGCGACTTCTACACGTGGCTGCCCCTCAACGACACCCTCGAGCAGGGCTCGCAGCGGCGCATCGTCGAGTTCCAGAGCCGGCGCGAGTTCGAGAACTTCGGCGCGTTCCCCAACGACCTCGGCCCGCAGTACCAGTGGGCGCTTCAGCAGCTGCTCGCCGCGAACGACCAGGTCGAGGGCGTCTGGGTCTGGACCCAGGACGGCGGCCCGTGGCGCGCCGGACCCATGAGCCTGTACCTGAAGTCGGGATTCTGGCAGCTGTACGAGCTGAACACGCAGCTCGCAGCATCCCTCGCCCAGAATCCCGAAGCCGACGTCGCCGGCATCACCGCTGCCTGGGCCAGGGAGTACTTCTCCGAAGACCCCGCCACCGTCGAGGCGATCGTCGATGCGATGACGCACTCACGTGACGCCATCGCCCAGGGCATGTACGTGCCGCAGTTCGCCGAGCAGCGCGTGTTCGCGATCGGGCTGGAGCCGCCGCCCATGATGTGGATCTTCGAGTGGGACATCCTGACGGGCGACTCCGCCGTGCTCGACGTGCTCTATTCGATCGTCCGCGACAGCGGTCCCGATGGTGTCGAAGCAGCGATCGGCGATGGCGCCGAGGCGGTCGTCGCGGTCGAGCAGATGCGCGATCTCGTTTCGGAGACGGATGCTGCGACCTGGCGCTCGCCCGAGATGCGGGCCGCGTTCCTCGACACGCTGGACTACGAGCTCGACACCCTCCGGCTGCTCGAGTCGTATCGCGCGATGATCCTGCATCAGGGTCAGTGGCACGACACGCTCTCGCCCGAGGCACACGCGCAGTGGGATGCCGACCGCGTCGCGTACGAGGAGCGCGCGGCCGAGCACCTCGCGACGTACGAGGGCGACCTCGCCTACCCCGCGTTCAACCTCACCGCCGCGCAGCTCGGCGTCGAGCGCGCGGTCCGCGACGAGCCCATGGCATGGGTCGCCCGGGTGCTGCTCGTGCTCGCGCTGGCGTGGGTCGTGATCGGCATGCTCGCGGCGCGGACGCGGCTGGTCGCCAAGCCCGGCGCCGCAGCGGCACGCGCGACGTGGATCGCATCGACCAGGCCGTGGCGGGCGCGCGAATCCACCCTCGGCATGCTCGAGCTCGACCGGTGGCTGCTGCTGATCGTCCCGGCGGGGCTGCTCGTCGCGACGCGCGCCGTGCAGACGTCGTTCCTCTCGTGGACGCACCTCGCCGTCATCATCGGCGCCTGGGTCGTGTTCGCGCTCGTGCTGCGGGTCTTCGTCTGGGAGCGTTCGCCGTGGCCGGTCATCGCGGCCGTCGGCGGGGTCGTGATGCTGCGCTGTATCGTGACGCTGTTCGCCCTTTCGTTCACGGGTCCGGGCGGCTATTGGTTCGCGTTCTGGACCGACCCCCTGCTGCGCACGGTGTACATCAGCATCGCGTTCGCGCTGTTCGTCTGGGTGTTCGTCGCCGCCGGTTGGGCGCTCTCGGCGCAGGTGCGCGCGCGGCGCGCGACCGGGTACGTGCTCGCCGCGGTCGGCGCCGGGCTGCTCGTGCCGGCGGTGGTCGTCGGGGCGATCGGCCTCGAGACCGCGCTCACGCTCTGGAACGACGAGATGGGGCTGCTGCCCTGGGGTCTCGCCCGCATCCTCGGCATCACGACGTACCTCGAGATCCCTTCCGTGACCCCGTGGGCGGCCGCCGCGTTCGGTGGCGCGCTGCTCGTCGTCGGCCTGCTGCTCGCGGTGCCGTGGCGACGGCGGCGGGGCACAGCATCCCTTCCCTCCTGACAACGGGGAGTGCGCGGCGGTAGTGGTAGGACCACACGTTTCCGAGGAGTACCGTAGAGGAATCCCCCGAAACGATTCGAAGAGGTCATTCACCATGCGCTCACGAAGCACAGCACTCCTGTCCATCGCCGCCGTCTCCGGCCTGCTGCTCGCCGGCTGCGCGTCGACCGCCAGCCCCGAGCCGACGTCCTCGTCGGCCGCCGACTCCGTCGTGAAGTCGTCGGTCACCGAGCCCGCCGCCGCCGGTGAGCGTGTCGGCGCCGACGGCACCGAACTCGAAGTGTGGAGCAGCATCGTCCCCGACGAGAGCGCCGCCGCCACGCTCGACGAGCCCGCCGAGGGCAACCAGTGGGTCACCGTCAACGTCGCCCAGTGGGTGTCGGAGAAGGGCCAGTCCGACGTCGACGTGGCGCCGGTCCTGCGCTCGACCACCGACGAGTCGTTCTCGGCCGACGCGGTCTCGCAGCGCTCCGTCGAGGTGCCGATGACGCCGGAGAAGTCCTACACCTTCGTGTGGAGCTTCCAGGTTCCCGAGGACCTCGTCGACGCCGAGACCCTCGTGGTCTGCGTCGGCTCGGGCGACGAGGGTTGCAGCAGCCTCGTCGCCGAGTGATCGTCAGGCGTCGGTCGCCCCACGGCCGGCGCCTGATCCACCGCGTGCGCGCCGTGTGCCCTCGGGCACACGGCGCGCACGCGTTCACGGGGCTGGGGGAGACGGTGCTGCGGTGCGCGGCCCGCGCTGCAGGCGACGGGCGATGCCGACCAGGCCGCCCACGAGCGCGACAGCGCCTGCCGCGAGCAGGAGGTACGCGACGATCGCGGGCGCGGAGAGGGAGACGACCCAGTCCGCCACGGCGTCTCGCCGGCCCGCGTCGACGGTGATCCACAGTGCCGTCGCGGAGATCGCCCCGAAGACCAGACCCCAGATGATCGCCGCCCATCGCGTGCGCGGCGCCGCATCCACCGCAGGGCCGGTGACGGGCTGCTCGTCGGGCGTCCCCGCGGGCGGGGCCATCACGAGGGGCGGCGTGAGGTCGAAGGTGGGGTTCGTGTCGGTCATCGCTGTTCCTCCGGCTCGTAGACGGTCACGTAGACGGAACCGAGTCCCTGTTCCAGCACGATCTTCTGGCGGGTGGCAGGGTCGCCGGCGGCCGCGGTGTTGCGGGTGAACCACGACCACTCCGACGTCCCCTCTTCGCCGGGGCGCAGGGTGACCGGCACCTCCTCGACGGCGTTCGACCGCGGGTCGAGGCGCTGCACCTCCACCCGGCCGGCGCCCAGCCGCGCCTCGATCTCCACCGCGGTGCCCGGGTTCACCGTGATGTAGGTGACACCGGTGCTCTTGCGGATCGTGATCGTGCCGGCGTCGACGTTCTCGTCCTCCGAGAGGGGCAGCACGGTGATGTCGGTGCTGCCGAAGGGCTGCACGATCGTGGTGGGAACGGTGCTCGTGCCGAGACCCACGTTGCCGAGCACGAAGCTGCGCGGACCCGAGGCGATGGCCGTCACGACTCCGATGGTCACGAGCACGATGGCGACCGCGGTGAGGAAGCCGCTGCGGCGACGCGCGATGCCGGCGACCACCACCGCGAGGCTCACGACGATCGCGGCGGACAGGATGCCGATGGCGGCCGCGAAGCCGGCCAGCGCCGGGTCGCCCAGCGCGATCAGCACGGTCAGTGCTCCGGCGACGATCGCGGCTCCCAGGGCGGTGACGACGAACACGAAGCTCGTGCGCGGACGGGTCGCGCGGCGCACGCGACGGCGCTCTTCTGCCTCGGCGGCATACACGGCGCCGTGCGCGTGTCGTTCCCGCCGGGCCTGTTCGCGGGCGGCGCGGGCCGCGTCCTGCTGGCTGCGACGCCACGCGTCGTTCTGCACCCGCCACTCTTCCTGGCTCGCGCGCCAATGGGCGCGCCAGTCCGCCGCCGCGGCATCGCCGGCGTCGGGAGGCGGCGCAGCGCCCGCGGCGTCTGGAGTGGGAGCGGGAACCGTCTCCGGTCCTGTCGCGGATCCGGCCGGCGCCCCCCCCGGCCGGGCCCCGGGG
>NZ_JBKFBD010000045.1:0-29933 GCF_053345975.1 Microbacterium sp. C23T
CGCCGAGGCACCCGCTCCCGCGGCTCCCGCCGCTGCGCCCGCTCCCGCCGAGGCTCCTGCCCCCGCTGCCGCGCCTGCCCCCGCTGCCGCGCCGGCCCCGGCCGCCGCACCGGCGCCCGCTGCGCCGGCGGTGGTCGCCGAGGAGGACGGGATCACGTACGTCACCCCGCTCGTGCGCCGCCTGGCTCAGCAGCAGGGTGTCGACCTCGGCTCGGTGAAGGGCACCGGAGTCGGTGGCCGCATCCGCAAGGAGGACGTGCTCAAGGCCGCCGAGGCCGCAGCCGCTCCCGCCGCTCCTGCCGCCGCAGCGGCGGCCGCGCCCGCGCCGCTCGAGGTCTCGCCGCTGCGCGGCACGACGCAGCCGATGTCGCGCCTGCGCAAGGTGCTGGCCTCGCGTGCGGTGGAGTCGATGCAGTCGACGGCGCAGCTCACGACGGTGGTCGAGGTCGACGTCACGAAGCTCGCGACGTTCCGCGACAAGGTGAAGAACGACTTCCTGGCCAAGACGGGCGACAAGCTGTCGTTCCTGCCGTTCTTCGCGCTGGCCGCCGCCGAGGCGCTCCAGGCGTACCCCGTCGTCAACTCGACGGTGGACGGCGACCAGATCGTCTACCCGGCGACCGAGAACCTGTCGATCGCCGTCGACACCGAGCGTGGCCTGCTCACCCCTGTGCTGCGTGACGCGGCGAGCAAGAACCTCGCTCAGATCGCGCACGAGATCGCCGACCTCGCCGCGCGCACCCGCGACAACAAGCTGAAGCCCGACGAGCTCGCGGGCGGCACGTTCACGCTGACCAACACCGGTTCGCGCGGCGCGCTGTTCGACACCCCCGTCGTGTTCCTGCCCCAGACCGCGATCCTCGGCACCGGCGTGGTCGTGAAGCGCCCCGGCGTCGTGACGGTCGACGGCAAGGACGCGATCTCGGTGCGCTCGTACGTCTACCTGGCGCTGTCGTACGACCACCGCGTGGTCGACGGTGCGGACGCCGCTCGCTTCCTCGGCGCCGTGAAGACGCGCCTGGAGGCCGCCGCGTTCGAGGGCCAGCTCGGCATCTGATCCGGAGCGGTCCCCGCTTCTAGGGCTGCTGCGCGACGTCGGAGACGTCGCGCAGCAGCCATTTCTCGTCACTGCGCAGGATCACGACCATCTGCGAGGGGGCGGACCCGTCGTTCGCGTCGACCCGCAGGACCGCGATGTCGCCGAAGTCGTCGAGGAGCGTGACCGTCCGCTCTGCCGCGGGGCGATCGACGGCGCCGCCGGATAAGGGCGCCCCGTCGACCGCCACGGTCCCGAGGCAGGAGGCGTCGCCGGCGCACGCGATCCGTGCGTCGAGCAGTCCGCCGGTGAGGAGGGCGAGGTCCGCGGGCTCACCGGGTGGAGAGTCGCTGCGGGGTGTCGCGGAGGCGTCGGCATCGGCCGGGACGGATGTCGCGGACCCGGGCGTCGCCGTGGGCGAATCGCTCGGTCGCGCATCGGTCGCGACGCCGCTCGCGGTCGGCCACAGCGCACCGCCGGCCAGCACGGCGACCGCGACGGCCCCTCCGACCACCCACGGCGCACGTCTCGCGCCGGTGCGCGGCGGGTCGCCCGCGCGTCGCAGCCGGCGCCACACCGCGGTCGTCGCCCGCGACACGGTGTCGGAGAGCTCGTCGTCCACGCCGGCGACGAGCGTCTGCCACATCGACCGCGGCGCGGGTTCGTGCGGCGCGTCCGCCGCCCGGCGCGTGCCCTCGTGCGCACGGGCGACGCCATCGCTCGCGCTGCGAGGACTGAGGAT
Source organism: Microbacterium sp. C23T (assembly GCF_053345975.1). NCBI lineage: Bacteria > Bacillati > Actinomycetota > Actinomycetes > Micrococcales > Microbacteriaceae > Microbacterium > Microbacterium sp. C23T. Next base: position 1,779 of record NZ_JBKFBD010000045.1, read on the forward strand.
GACGGTGCTGAGGGGCTCCGCCTCGGCCAGGGCGAACAGCGCCTCCTCGGCGGCCTCCAGCTCATGGATCGAGATGCGCTCCGCGGTGACGGCTCGCAGCGCCGTCTGCCACGTGCGCTGCGCGGGCGGGTCGACACCCACACCCTCGAGGACGGCGGCGGATGCCTCGAACACGCGCCGGGCCGAGGCATCCGTCGCCAGCACCGGCCTGCCGGCATCGTCGAGCCACCAGTCGCCCTCGAGATCGGGGGTGCCGGCGACCTCGGAGCAGCCGCGCAGCACGCTCACGCCGAGCGTGACGGCCTCGCCCAGGCTGAGTGGCATGCGTGCGGCTCTGCGCCGGACGAAGTCCTCGAGGCGTTCGGAGCAGACCGGCAGGACCGCGTCGTGGCCGTCGACGCGTCGGACGATGTCGGCCGGTGCCAGCACGTGACCGTCGGGTGCGGCATCCCATCCCCGCCAGTGCGGACCGAGGACGTCGGAGTCGACCAGCACGCAGGCGTCGCCGCCGGCGGTGCGGACGAGGGTTCCGGGCCACGGGCCGTCCTCCCGCGCCCGCACCGCCCGGATGGCGCGATAGGTGCTCCCGAGCGAGCCGTCGACGGTCGTCATGACGCCAGTGTGCGGCGGTGCGTGACGCGACAGCCTCGGTCGGCGGTCGTCTGTGGAAGAACGGCGCCCATGCCCGACTGTGGAGGAGCCGAGGACGAGCCCGCGAAAAGGTAGGCTGGAAGCTATGGCCGCGCGCAGTTCCGCCCCCGAGAAGGGCCCGGGATTCTTCTCCCAGATCCGCACCCTCTACACCTTCACCCAGAAGGAGTTCCGCTGGCTGCCGTTCCTCCTGGTCGGCATCCTCCTCCTCGGCATCGCCGTGGGTGTGGGCATCGGGTTCCTCATCCCGCCGGTCGCCGTCTGGAGCGTCATCCTGTGGGGCGTCACCGGCCTCATGCTCGGCGTCCTCGCGTCGATGATGACGATGACCCGGCTGTCGACCCAGGCGATGTACAAGAAGATCGACGGGATGCCGGGAGCCACGGGCCACGTCATGTCGACCTCGCTCGGCCGCAAGTGGCAGGCCAGCGAGATGCCGGTCGGCATCAACCCCAAGACGCAGGAAGCCGTCTACCGCGCCGTCGGGCGCGGCGGCGTCGTGATCGTGGGCGAAGGCGCCCGCGGCCGGCTCACGCGCCTCGTGAACGACGAGCGGTCGAAGGTCCAGCGCGTCGCGTCGGGCGTTCCCGTGACGGTGCTCTACGTCGGTCACGGCGAGGGAGAGACCCCGATCTCGAAGCTCGCCCCGACCATCAAGTCGCTGCCCACCAAGATCGACCGGGCCACGATGGCCGCGGTCATCAAGCGCATCGAATCGGTCTCGCAGTCGCTGACGTCGCTGCCGATCCCGAAGGGCATCGACCCCACGAAGGTGCGGGCGCCGCGTCCGCGCTGAGTCGCTCGCGTGTGAACCCGGTCCGGCGAAGATGCCGGGCCGGGTTCTTCCGTCTCACGAGCGGATGAGCACCGTGCCCGCGGCCTTGTCGTGGAGCCCCCGCTGGTCGGCGTCCCAGATGACCGCCGGGATTGCGAGGATCAGGAGCGCCGTGCGGATGACGGGACGCCACAGGCCCACCCATGCGCCGTCGAGGCGCACCAGGCGCAGGCCGAAGATGCGGTGGCCGGGGCTGCCTTGGAGCGTCGGCAGGAACACGATCTGGATGGCGGCGAAGATCGCGAGGATCGCGAGCGGGTCCCATCCGAAGAAGCCGGAGATGAGGTACGCGGCGCCGTAATCGAGGCAGAGAGCGCCGACGCGGCGACCCAGACGGCCGATGGATCCGGTGCCCTCGCGGGGCAGCCCGAGGCGTTCGCCGGGATAGTCCTGGATGCTCTGCGTCACTTCCCCAGCGTACCCAGGTCGTCGTAACATCCCTGAAACACAAGTGATACTGGAGGGCAATGCCCTGCGGGTACCTTGCCAGAGTGCCCGGCCCGTACGGGCGGATCCGAATGCCCTACCTCTGGAGTCTTCATGTTCAAAGATTCATCCGAGGTGCTGAAGTTCATCAAGGACGAGGACGTCAAGTTCCTCGACATCCGTTTCACGGATCTTCCTGGCGTGCAGCAGCACTTCAACATCCCGGCCTCCACCGTCGACGAAGAGTTCTTCACGGTCGGCCAGCTGTTCGACGGCTCCTCCATCCGAGGCTTCGCGAACATCCACGAATCGGACATGCAGCTGATCCCGGACGTGTCGACAGCGTACCTCGACCCGTTCCGCGAGGCGAAGACCCTCATCATGGTCTTCGACATCTACAACCCGCGCAACGGCGAGATCTACTCGAAGGACCCGCGCCAGGTCGCCAAGAAGGCTGAGAAGTACCTCGCCTCGACCGGCATCGCCGACACCGCGTTCTTCGCGCCCGAGGCGGAGTTCTACATCTTCGACGACGTCCGCTACGAGGTGAAGCAGAACTCGAGCTTCTACTCGGTGGACTCCGAAGAGGGCGCCTGGAACACCGGCCGTGCCGAAGAGGGCGGCAACCTCGCGAACAAGACCCCCTTCAAGGGCGGCTACTTCCCGGTCTCCCCCGTCGACAAGACTGCCGACCTCCGCGACGACATCAGCCTCCGCCTCATCGAGTCGGGCCTGCTCCTGGAGCGCTCGCACCACGAGGTCGGCACCGGCGGCCAGCAGGAGATCAACTACCGCTTCGACACCATGGTGCACGCGGCCGACGACATCCTGAAGTTCAAGTACATCGTCAAGAACGTGGCGAACGAGTGGGGCAAGGTCGCGACCTTCATGCCCAAGCCGCTCTTCGGCGACAACGGCTCGGGCATGCACACGCACCAGTCGCTGTGGCTCGAGGGCAAGCCCCTCTTCTACGACGAGAAGGGCTACGCGCAGCTCTCCGACCTCGCGCGCTGGTACATCGGCGGCATCCTGGCGCACGCGCCGGCGCTGCTCGCGTTCACCAACCCGACGCTCAACTCGTACAAGCGCCTCGTCAAGGGCTACGAGGCTCCGGTCAACCTGGTGTACTCGGCCGGCAACCGCTCGGCGGCCATCCGCATCCCGATCACGGGCTCCAACCCCAAGGCCAAGCGCATCGAGTTCCGCGCACCGGACGCCTCGGGCAACCCGTACCTCGCGTTCGCCGCGCAGCTCATGGCCGGCCTCGACGGCATCCAGAACCGCATCGAGCCGCACGAGCCCGTCGACAAGGACCTGTACGAGCTTCCCCCCGAGGAGGCGAAGAACATCCCCCAGGTGCCGAACTCGCTGCTCGACTCGCTCGACGCGCTCCGCGCCGACCACGAGTTCCTGCTCAAGGGCGGCGTCTTCACGCCCGAGTTGATCGAGACGTGGATCGAGTACAAGATCGAGAACGAGATCCAGCCGCTCAACGCGCGTCCGCACCCGTTCGAGTACGAGCTGTACTTCGGCGTCTGACGTTCCAGCACCGCAGGCGGGCCCCGGGAGACCGGGGCCCGCTTCTGTGTTCGCTGGGAGATGGATGCCGCGGCCCGGCGTGCGGCCTAGGCTGAACGAGCGTTCCGCGCCCGGACCGAAAGCTCGCACCGACAGAAGGCGAAGACGATGCCCAGCCGCACCACCGCGACGACACGACGGCGCAGTGCGCGTCGGTCGCCGGCGGCGCGCAGGCGCAGGCCGCAGCGACACGCCCGTCGGCGCGGCCGGCGCACCGGCGTCGCGCTGGCGATCGCCGTGCCGGTGATCCTGTTCGCCGCGTTCCTGGGCGGAGCGGCGTTCCTCGCCGGGAGCTTCCGGATGTCATGGGCGGACGAGATCGCACTCGCCCCCGACGACCGTGCGCCCGCGCCGCCGCCGATGATCGAGCCCGCGGTCGCCGGGTACCGGTTCGAGCAGCTCACGAACGCCTGCACGATCCTGGTCGCCGGCAGGGACCTCGGATTCGACGCGCGGGACCAGACCATCGCCGTCATGACCGCGATGGGCGAGTCGTCACTGCGCAACATCGACTACGGCGACTGGGAGACGAGCGGTGTGACCAACCCCGACGGCTCCCGCACCACGTCGATCGGCCTCTTCCAGCAGCAGGACTCCTGGGGCACGCGCGAAGCGCGCCTGGATCCCTACACGGCCGCGACCGTGTTCTACCGGGCCATGGCCGAGCGCGTGCCCGACCGTGCGGTGGTGGAGCCGACCCTCGTCGCGCACCGCACCCAGATCAACGCCGACCCGAATCACTACGCCCGCTACTGGGATCGCGCGGTCCGCGTGGTGGGCGCCGTCACCGGGAACCCGCTGGAGGGCGACCGCATCGACGGCATCCCGCACTGCCCGGGCGCGTGATCGGCCGCGGGCCGCAGCATCCGGATCAGCCGTAGAAGAGCTTCTCGAAGACGCGACGCGCCCGGCGGGTGGTCCCCAGGTAGTCCTCCTCGACCTGCGTGGCGGACCGGGGCGGGTACTCCAGCAGTCGCCCGATCCCGTCGAGCTTCTTGCGGTCGACGGGGAGCACGTCGCTCGTCTGACCCGACAGGAGCGTGTTCGCCGAGCGGAGGCGGCTTGCGAGACGCCAGGCCTCCGCCAGGCGGTCCGCAGCGCTGGCTGGGATGAGCCCCGCGCCCTCGGCGGCGCGGAGCGCACCGAGGGTCGACGTCGTGCGCATCTCGGGCACGGCGTGGGCGTGCTGCAGCTGCAGGAGCTGGACGAGCCACTCGACGTCGCTGAGCGAGCCCGGGCCGAGCTTGAGGTGACGTGAGGGGTCGACGCCCTGCGGTAGGCGTTCGCTCTCGACGCGCGCCTTGATGCGCTTGATCTCGCGGGTGGCGGCGAGATCGACGCGCTCGGGATAGCGCACGCGGTCGGCGAGCTTCATGAAGTCGCCGATGAGCTTGACGCTGCCGGCCACGCCGCGTGCCCGCAGCAGCGCCTGCGCCTCCCACGAGAGCGCCCATCGCCGGTAGTACTCCTCGTACGCCTCGAGGGAGCGCGCGAGCGGGCCGTTGCGGCCCTCCGGGCGCAGATCGGCGTCGAGATCGAGCGGGACGCGGTGGTCCTCGGAATGCGTGCGCAGCGCGGCGACGAGCTTGAGGGCGAGCTCGTGTGCCCGCTGCGGATCGACGCCGTTCGGGCGGTAGACGTACATCACGTCGGCGTCCGAGCCGAAGCCGAGCTCCGCTCCGCCGAATCGCCCCATCGCGATGACGGAGAAATCGAGCGCCTGGTCCTCCGGAGGCACGACCTCGCGGCGCACCGCCCGCAGCGTCGCCTGGATCGTGACTTCGGTGATCGTCGTGAGCGCGTCCGCGACCTCTTCTATCGTGACGCTGCCGAGGATCGCGCCCATGGCGATGCGCAGCTGCTCGCGCCGTCGGAGCGCCCGCACCGCGCGCATCGCCTCGATGACCGTCTTGTGGCGAGTCTGGATGGCCCTCGCCTCCTGCTGCAGCGCCGTGCCGGAGCGCGGACGCAGCAGCTCGGGGTCGTCGAGCCACGCGGCGGACTCGGGGATCCACTCGATCAGCTCGCCGACATAGCGGGAGCCCGAGAGCACGCGGGAGAGGCTCTCGGCGGCCCCCGAGGAGTCCCGCAGCATGCGCAGGAACCAGTGCGTGTCGCCGAGCCGCTCGCTGAGGCGGCGGAAGGCCAGGAGGCCGTAGTCCGGATCGACGCCGTCGGCGAACCAGCGGATCATGACGGGCATGAGGTGGCGCTGGATCGTCGCCTTGCGGCTCAGGCCGGTGGTGAGGGCGGCGATGTGCCGCAGCGCCCCCGCCGGGTCGGCGAAGCCGATGGCCGCGAGACGGTCGTGCGCCTGCTCGGTCGACAGCACCCGCTCATCGGCGGGGAGCGCGGCGACCGCGGAGAGCAGCGGCCGGTAGAAGAGCCGGACATGGATGTCGCGCACCTCGCGCTTGACCGACTCCCACAGCTCCCAGATCCCCTCGCCGGTGTCTGCGAGGCCCGTCGCGCGCGCGAGGACGCGCAGGTCCTCCGGGCGCGACGGCATGAGATGCGTGCGACGCAGCTGGCGCAGCTGCACGCGGTGCTCGAGGAGACGCAGGACGCGGTAGTCGCGCGAGAAGGCGGATGCCTCGGCACGGCCGATGTACCCCTCGGCGACCAGCGCATCCAGTGCCTCGAGCGTGCCGCGCTGGCGGATGCGGTCGTCTGAGAGGCCGTGCACCAGCTGGAGGAGCTGGACGGTGAACTCGATGTCGCGGATGCCGCCCGGTCCGAGCTTGAGCTGGTACGGCACGTCGGCGGGCGGGATGTGCTCGGTGACGCGCTCGCGCATGCGCTGCACGCTGTCGACGAAGTTCTCGCGCGCCGCGCTCGTCCACACCTTCGGCTGCACCGCTTCGATGTAGGCCTGGGCGAGGCCCTCGTCGCCCGCGATGGGCCGCGCTTTCAGCAGCGCCTGGAACTCCCAGCTCTTCGCCCATCGGTCGTAATACGCCAGGTGGGAGTCGAGAGTGCGCACCAGCGCGCCCTGCTTGCCCTCGGGGCGCAGGTTGGCGTCGACCTCCCACAGCGGAGGCTCGATCTCGACGCCGGAGATGCCGCGCATCGTCTGGACGGCCAGCCGCGTCGCGATGTCGACGATGCGGCTCTCGCCGAACTGCTCGACGGCGTCGTCGTCGCCGCCTCCCACGAAGATGACGTCCACGTCGCTGACGTAGTTGAGCTCGCGAGCGCCGGTCTTGCCCATGCCGATGATCGCGAGCTTCGTGCGCGCCACCTGCTCGCGGGGGAACAGTCCTGCTCCGACCGCACCGCCCGAGACACGGGTGCGGGCGACCGCGAGTGACGCTTCGAGCGCCGCGCCCGCGGCATCCGCGAGCCGTGCCGACACGGCGGCGACCTCATCGACCGGTGCCGGGCTCAGGAGGTCGTACGCGGCGATGCGCGCGAGCATGCGGCGGTACCGCACGCGCAGCGCGACCCACGCGCTCTCGCCGCCGTCGGCGGCGAACCCGTCCACGGCGCCGATGGACGCCAGCAGCTCCGAGCGCAGCTCGTCAGGGGTGGGAAGGCGCTCCCCCGCGTCCGCGAGCTGATCGACTTCGGCGGGGTGACGGAAGAAGAACTCGCCGAAGCCGGTCGACGCCCCCAGCAGCGCCCACAGGGCGCGCCACGCCGTCGGCCGTTCCTGCGCCCGGCGGACGGGCGCGGAATCCCGGCGGGCGAGGCGCGCGAGAGCGTGCAGCGCCTCGTCGGGATCTGCCGCATCGACGGCGCCGTCGAGCAGCGCGTCGCGCGGCGCGTCGATGAGGTCGGAGAGCTCGTCGAGGAGTGCCTCGGCGTCGGTGAGGCGGCTGAAGCCGAGGCGGGCGAGCGGGGTCAGCGAACTCGGCCGGTCGCTCGCAGACATGCGTCAGCCGGTCTCAGAGCAGCTCGAGGTTGCTCTTGAGCTCGAACGGCGTGACCTGGGAGCGGTACTCCTGCCACTCGCGGCGCTTGTTGAGCAGCACGTGGTTGAAGACCTGCTCCCCCAGCGTCTCGGCGACGAGCTCGGACTCCTCCATGAACTCCAGCGCGTGGTCGAGGCTCGCGGGCAGCGGGGCGTACCCGAGAGCCCGGCGCTCAGCATCCGTCAGCGACCAGACGTTGTCCTCGGCCTCGGGCGGCAGCTCGTACTCGTTCTCGATGCCCTTGAGGCCTGCGGCGAGCATGAGCGCGTACGCCAGGTACGGGTTCGCGGCCGAGTCGAGTGCGCGGTACTCGACGCGCGACGACTGACCCTTGCTCGGCTTGTACAGCGGAACACGTACGAGCGCCGAGCGGTTGTTGTGGCCCCAGCAGATGAAGCTGGGCGCCTCGTCGCCGCCCCAGAGCCGCTTGTACGAGTTGACGAACTGGTTCGTCACGGCCGAGATCTCGTTCGCGTGGCGCAGCAGGCCGGCGATGAACTGACGGCCGACCTTCGAGAGCTGGTACTGCGCGCCCTCCTCGTAGAACGCGTTGACGTCGCCCTCGAACAGCGACATGTGCGTGTGCATGCCGCTTCCCGGCTTGCCCGTCATGGGCTTCGGCATGAACGTCGCGTAGACGCCCTGCTCGATCGCCACCTCTTTGATGACGGTGCGGAACGTCATGATGTTGTCGGCCGTGGTGAGAGCGTCCGCGTAGCGGAGGTCGATCTCGTTCTGACCGGGGCCGCCCTCGTGGTGGCTGAACTCCACCGAGATGCCGAGATCCTCGAGCATGCGGACCGAACGGCGGCGGAAGTCGTGCGCGGTGCCGCCCGGGACGTTGTCGAAGTAGCCGGCCGAGTCGACCGGCTCGGGGCCTTCGGTTCCGAAGGACGACGACTTCAGCAGGTAGAACTCGATCTCGGGGTGCGTGTAGAACGTGAACCCCGCGTCGGCGGCCTTCGCGAGCGTCCGCTTGAGGACGTGGCGCGGGTCGGCCACGGCCGGCTGCCCGTCGGGCGTGGTGATGTCGCAGAACATGCGCGCGGTCGGGTCGATCTCGCCGCGCCAGGGCAGGGTCTGGAACGTGGTCGGGTCGGGGTGCGCCAGCAGATCCGACTCGTAGGAGCGCGTCAGGCCCTCGATCGCGGAGCCGTCGAATCCGAGGCCTTCGCTGAACGCGCCCTCGACCTCGGCGGGTGCGATGGCGACGGACTTCAGCGTGCCGATCACGTCTGTGAACCACAGCCGTACGAACTTCACGCCTCGTTCTTCGATGGTCCTCAGAACGAAGTCACGCTGCTTGTCCATCGCGTCCTCTCCGGTGCCGGATCGCCCGAGGTGTCTCTACGACCGCGGTGAAAGCCAGACTACTGGTCGTCGCCGCCCTCGCCCGACACGGTGTCGGAGCCCCAGGAGTCCTCGCGGGCCTCCTCCGAGGCCCAGGCGCGGGAGCGCTCCTTGATGACCTCGGGAGCGTTCGCGGCCTCCTCGGGAGTGTCGAAGGGGCCTGCGCGATCCGGGGCGGGCGATTCGAAACCCTTCTCGACCTCGCCGGTCTTGAGGTTGTACCAGTACTTGTCGCTGCCGCTCGTCATCGTGCACGCTCCTCGCATCGCGGGCTGGTCGCCCTCAGCACGATCCTACTGACGCCCGCCTCGTCGGCGACGGCGTCGGCGTCGATAGGCTGTCGACATGGCATCTGACGCGGCACGCGCCGTCGGCGTGGACATCGGCGGCACCGGAATCAAGGCGGGGATCGTCGATCTCGACAAGGGCGAACTCGTCAGCGATCGCGTGAAGGTCGCGACGCCGGCCGGGGCGCACCCGCCGGACGTGCTGGCCGCGGTGCGGGAGGTGCTGTCGACCCTGGGTGTCGCCGACGACCAGTCGGTTCCGCTCGGAGTGGCATTCCCCGCGATCGTCAAGAACGGCCGCACGCTGTCGGCCGCGAACGTGTCGGACGAGTGGATCGACTTCGCGGCCGAGAAGTTCTTCGAGGACGGCCTGGGTCGCGACATCCACTTCGCGAACGACGCGGATGTCGCGGGGGTCGCGGAGGTCCGCTACGGCGCCGCCAAGGACCGGCCCGGGCTCACGATCCTGACCACTCTCGGCACCGGGATCGGCTCGGCGCTGCTGTACAACGGCGTGCTCGTGCCGAACTCGGAGCTCGGTCACGTGCAGCGTGCCCGTCACGGGAAGGATGCCGAGGCCTACGCCGCGTACTCCGCGATGGAGCGTCACCACCTCTCGTGGGAGCAGTGGGCCAAGCGGCTGCAGTGGTACTACAGCCACATCGAGTTCCTCTTCAGCCCGGACCTGTTCGTCGTGGGCGGCGGGGTCTCGAAGCACGCCGACCACTTCCTCCCCCTGCTCGACATCAAGACGCCGATCGTGCCCGCGGTGCACCGCAACAACGCGGGGATCATCGGCGCCGCGGCGCTCGCGCGCGGCTGACACGGCGCCGCCACCGAGCGCGGGCGGCGGAGAGGGCGAATGGGCCGGCCTGTACGCCGGGTTCTGTCCGGGGGCGTGAGCCCCGTGGACGGTCATCTCTCTCGGCGACACGTTGCCGTGCCGCTCCAGCGGCCTACCCGGGGACTCGGCGGGCCGCGTCGTCATCCCCTGTGTGGCCTTGCTCCGGGCGAGGTTTACCGTGCGGGTCGTGTCACCACGACCCCGGTGGTCTCTTACACCACCCTTTCACCCTTACCCGGCCGAAGCCGGGCGGTCTGCTTTCTGTGGCACTGTCTCGCGGATCGCTCCGGGTGGGTGTTACCCACCGCCCTGCCCTGTGGAGCCCGGACGTTCCTCGGCGCGACGGCGAACCGTCCGCGACGCGACCGTCCAGCCGACCCATTCGCGTCCGCAAGTTTATCGCCGCCCGGCGGGGGTCTGTGCCGCGTCAGTCCTTGAGCGCGGTCTCGGCGATCCGCACGTCGAGCCGGAAGTCGAGCGGGAAGCCGCCGAAGAGCAGGTGCCCCGCGGTGGTCGCGGCCTCCGTCACCGCCTGAGCCGCCGCATCCGCGTGCTCCTCGGGTGTGTGCACGATCACCTCGTCGTGGAGGAAGAACGCGAGATGCGGCTGTCGCGCGAACGCAGGGCCGGAGCGCGGCGCGCCGCGCTCCGCAGGCACCGGCGGGAGGGCGGCCAGACGCCCGCGGAGGTCGGCCAGCCACGCGAGCGCCCATTCGGCGGCAGTGCCCTGCACGACGAAGTTGCGGGTGAAGCGGCCCCGATCGCGCGCCCAGCGCCGAGCGCGGGTCTCGTCGGCTCCGGATGCCTCGGCCTCTGTCGCGCGCGACTGCGCGGCCGACCACTCCGGTGACGGCGCGGGCGACGTGCGGCCGAGCCAGGTGGAGACGATGCCGCCGTCCTCGCCGGTGCGCGCGGCGTCGTCGACCAGGCCCATCGCGCGGGGATAGGCGCGCCGCAGGCGCGGGACCAGCCGGCCGGACTCCCCCGTCGTGGCGCCGTACATCGCGCCGAGGATCGCGATCTTCGCCTCCTGCCGGGTCGCCACCGCGCCGCTGTCGACGATCCCGGCGTAGAGATCGCGTCCGCGTGCGGCAGCCGCGAGCGCGGTGTCGCCCGACATCGCGGCGAGCACGCGCGGCTCGAGCTGTGCGACGTCGGCGACGACGAGCCGCCAGCCCGGGTCGGCGCGCACGGCCTCGCGCAACTGGCGCGGCAGCTGCAGGGCTCCCCCGCCCGATGACGCCCAGCGCCCGGTGACGACGCCGCCCGGCACGAAGACCGGGCGGAACCGGCCGTCGGCGACCCACTCGGCCAGCCACGTCCATCCGTTCGCCGACAGCAGGCGCGAGAGCTTCTTGTACTCGAGGAGCGGTTCGATGACGGGATGCCGCTGCTCGGCGAGCTCCCAACGGCTCGTGGAATCGACGAGCACGCCGGCGCGGTGCAGCGACCGCAGCAGCTTCGGCTGCGAGTCGAGGCTCGCCGCGGGGTCGCCGAGCGCCGCGCGGACGCGCTCCGCCGATGCGGCGAGCTTGGCGGGCTGCGCGCCGCCGGGGCGGCGCTCCCCGAGCGTCTCGACGAGGATGCGGTCGTGCGCCTCGGCGTCCCATGGGAGTCCCGCGGCGCGCATCTCGGCGGCCACGAGCGCGCCCGCAGACTCGGCCGCCGTCAGCAGCCGCAGACGGCCGGGCGTAGCGCTGCCGGCGATCGCGTCGCGCTGCCGCACGAACTCGGCCAGGGCCGCATCGGCGTCCGCGGGCGGACCGGTGGGACGCCCGACGGCGTCCAGCTCGAACAGGGTCGGCGCGGCCTCTTCGGCGTCGACATGCGGGGCGGCATCCCACTCCTCCGACCGCCTCACCGGCGCGGTCTCGGAGACCAGCGCGGAGTCGCGCAGGATCGCATGGCACAGGCGCAGGTCGTGGCACCGGGCCACGCGGACGCCGTCAGCGAGCAATGCGGCGTACCACTGCGGGGTGTCGTGCCAGACCCATCGGGGTGCCCAGCGGATCTCGGCGTCCGAGATCCACGACGTCAGAGCGCCGCTGTCGACCTCCTCACGCCCGGACTCGTCGGCGTTCGCGTCGAGCAGGATGACGACGGCACCGCGTTCGGTCCGCCCGAGGACGATCCAGCCCGGGGCGTCAGACACGCCCACCGCAGAAGACGTCTGGTGCGGTCACAGCCCGGATTCGTCGTCGCGCACGAGGATGCAGCCGCACTCCGGGCACATCACGACGTCGTTCTCGCCGGCCTGGCGCAGCACCTGCAGGTCGGTGCCGGCGAGCACCATGTGGCAGCCCTCGCACGTGCGGCGTCGCAGGAACGCGGCACCGGCACTGCGGGCGGCGAGGCGGTCGTACAGGGCGAGCAGGTCGGCCGGGACACCGCCGGCGACGGCGGCGCGGTCGCGGGTGGCGGCGTCGAAGGCCGCGGTCGCCTCAGCGACGGCGCGCTTGCCTTCGGCGCTCAGCTCGGCACCCTCGGCGTTGGTCGCCGCGATGAGGGATTCCTGCTCGGCGACGGCGGCGTCGGCGATCTCGAGCCGCTCCATCACCGCGAGCTCCGCGTCTTCGAGGTCGTTCTTGCGGCGGGCGAGGGCGGCCAGCTCGCTCTCGAGCCCCTGCGCCTCCTTCGAGTTCGTCGAGGCGGCGAGACGGTCCGCGTCGCGAGCCGCGCGGGCGTCGACGACGGCGACATCGGACTCGATGCGCGACAGCTCCGTGCGCAGATCGTCACGGGCGCCGAGACGCGTGCCGAGCTCCTGCGAGAGCTCCTGACGCCGGCCCAGCAGCTCCTGGACCCGACCGGCCTGAGGCGGGTTCTTGCGTGCGTTGTCGGCCTGGCGGATGCGGGCGTCGAGCTGGGCGACCTCGACGAGGCGGCGCTGGTCTGCGGGGCTGGCGTTCACGTCACCAACCTACCGTGGGGCATCGACGGCGCGAGCGGTGGAGACTAGCATTCGACGACCGGCCCTTCCGAAGACGAAAGGCGCGAACCATGGGCGTTCTCCGCACCAAGTCCGTCGAGCAGTCGATCGCCGACACCGACGAACCGGAATTCCGACTCAAGAAGTCCCTGACGGCCCTCGACCTCACCGTGTTCGGCATCGGCGTCGTGATCGGCGCCGGCATCTTCACCCTCACCGGCCGTGCCGCGCACGAGGTCGCGGGCCCCGCGATCGTGCTCAGCTTCGTGGTGGCCGCGATCGCCTGCACGCTCGCGGCGCTCTGCTACGCCGAGTTCGCGTCGACCGTGCCCGTGTCGGGCTCCGCCTACACGTTCTCCTACTCCTCGCTCGGCGAGCTGTTCGCCTGGATCATCGGGTGGGACCTCATCCTCGAGATGTTCCTGGGCGCGAGCGTTGTCGCGCAGGGATGGAGCGCGTATCTCGGCACGCTCTTCGAGCAGCTCGGGATGCCGATCCCCGCCGAGATCGGTTACGGCGGCACCGTCGACCTCATGGCGATCCTGCTGGTCCTCGTGCTCGGCGGCCTGATGACCTTCGGGATCAAGGAGTCGCTGCGCGTCAACATGGTGCTCGTCGCCGTGAAGCTCTTCATCGTGCTGTTCGTGATCGTCGCGGGCCTCCTGTTCGTGAACCCGGCGAACTGGTCGCCGTTCGTCCCGGCGCCCGCGCCGAGGGAGAGCGCGACAGGACTGAGCCAGCCGCTGCTGCAGTTCTTCTCCGGCATCGAGCCCACCGCGTTCGGTGTCGGGGGCATCTTCGCCGGCGCCGCGCTCGTGTTCTTCGCCTACATCGGGTTCGATGTCGTCGCGACCACCGCAGAGGAGACGAAGCGCCCGCAGCGCGACCTGCCGATCGGCATCATCGCGTCGCTGGTGATCTGCACGCTGCTGTACTGCGCCGTCGCGCTCGTGGTGACGGGGATGGTCCCCTACCAGGACCTCGACCCGGCGGCCGCTCTCGCCAACGCCTTCGCGTTCCACGGCGCGACGTGGATGGCGACGCTGATCTCGGCGGGCGCCGTGGCCGGTCTCACGACCGTCGTGCTCACGCTGCTGATCGGGGCGACGCGCATCATCTTCGCGATGTCGCGCGACGCGCTCCTGCCCGTCCGGCTCGCGAAGGTGCACCCGCGGTTCCGCACGCCGTGGGTCATCTCGATCCTCGTCACGATCATCGTCGCCGTCGTCGCGGGCTTCACCCCGATCGGCCTGCTCGAGGAGATGGTCAACATCGGCACCCTGTCGGCGTTCGTGCTCGTGTCGATCGGCGTCATCGTCCTGCGGCGCAAGCGCCCTGACCTGCACCGCAGCTTCCGCGTGCCGCTCAACCCGTGGCTTCCGGGGCTGTCGGCGGCGATCTGCGTCTACCTGATGCTGAACCTCACCGTCGAGACGTGGCTGCGATTCCTGGTGTGGCTCGTCATCGGCTTCGTCATCTACTTCGCCTACTCCCACCGGCACTCCAGGATCGGCCAGCCCGGGTATGAGGAGTTCGCGCTGCCGCACGTGGTCTCGCACCAGCGCGACGACGGCGGTCCGGACGAAGACGCCGATCCGCGAGGGGACCGGCGCTGAAGGACTTCGGTGGGCCCTGCCGGGATCGAACCGACGACATCCACGGTGTAAACGTGGCGCTCTACCAGCTGAGCTAAAGGCCCTCGCGCCCAGTCTACGAGGTGCGTCCGGACCGTCTCGAACTCGCTAGGCTGGCAGTTGGTGCGTGCGCCGCTCCGGTAGCGATTACCTGGCACGATCTGCCAGACGACGAAAGGTCTTCTGTGACTGTCAACGATCAGGATCCGTACTCGCAGGAACCCCTCGACAGCGATCCCGATGAGACCTCCGAGTGGCAGGAATCCCTCCAGCAGCTCGTGCAGGCGAAGGGCCACGGACGTGGCCGCGAGATCATGCTGAGCCTGCTGCAGACCTCCCATGAGCTGCAGCTGAACGTTCCGCAGGTTCCCACGACGGACTACATCAACACGATCGCCCCTGAGAACGAGCCCGAGTTCCCGGGCGACGAGGAGCTCGAGCGCCGGTACCGCCGGTGGATCCGCTGGAACGCCGCGGTCACGGTGCACCGCGCCCAGCGTCCCGGGATCGGCGTGGGCGGCCACATCTCGACGTACGCGTCCTCCGCGTCGCTGTACGAGGTCGGCTTCAACCACTTCTTCCGTGGTCTCGACGACCCGACCGGCGGCGACCAGATCTTCATCCAGGGTCACGCCTCTCCCGGCATCTACGCCCGCTCCTTCCTCGAAGGCCGCCTGAGCTCCGAGCAGCTCGACGGCTTCCGCCAGGAGAAGTCGAAGGCACCGCACGCGCTTCCGTCCTACCCGCACCCGCGCCTCATGCCGGAGTACTGGCAGTTCCCGACGGTCTCGATGGGTCTCGGACCGATCAACGCCATCTACCAGGCGATGTCGAACAAGTACCTCACCAACCGCGGCATCAAGGACCTGTCGAACTCGCACGTCTGGGCATTCCTCGGCGACGGCGAGATGGACGAGGTCGAGAGCCGCGGACAGCTGCAGGTCGCGGCGAACGAGGGCCTGGACAACCTCACGTTCGTCGTCAACTGCAACCTGCAGCGCCTCGACGGCCCGGTGCGCGGCAACGGCAAGATCATCCAGGAGCTCGAGAGCTTCTTCCGCGGCGCCGGCTGGAACGTCATCAAGGTGGTCTGGGGCAGCGGATGGGACGAGCTCCTCGCCAAGGACACCGACGGTGCACTCGTGCACCTCATGAACACCACGCCGGACGGCGATTTCCAGACGTATCGCGCGGAGGACGGCGCGTTCATCCGTGAGCACTTCTTCGGGCGCGACGAGCGCACGGCCGCTCTCGTGAAGGACTGGTCGGACGACGACATCTGGGGCAAGCTCCGCCGCGGCGGCCTGGACTACCGCAAGGTCTACGGCGCGTACAAGGCCGCGACCGAGCACAAGGGCCAGCCCACCGTGATCCTCGCCAAGACGATCAAGGGCTACGGTCTCGGGCATCACTTCGAGGGCCGCAACGCGACCCACCAGATGAAGAAGATGACCCTGCAGGACCTGAAGTACTTCCGCGACTCGATGCGGATCCCGGTCTCGGACGCGCAGCTCGAGGAGAACCCCTACCTGCCGCCGTACTACAACCCCGGATCGAACGACGAGACGATCCAGTACATGCTGGAGCGCCGTCGCGCGCTGGGCGGCTTCCTGCCGGAGCGCCGTTCGCACCACGTCGGGCTGCAGCTGCCGGGCGACGACGCGTACGCGCTGCCCAAGAAGGGCTCGGGCACGCAGGAGATCGCCACGACGATGGCCTTCGTCCGTCTGCTCAAGGACCTTCTCCGCGCAAAGGACTTCGGCCACCGGATCGTGCCGATCATCCCCGACGAGGCGCGCACCTTCGGCATGGACGCGTTCTTCCCCTCGGCGAAGATCTACAACCCGCACGGCCAGAACTACACGTCGGTCGACCGCGAGCTGCTCCTGGCCTACAAGGAGAGCCCGCAGGGCCAGATCGTCCACGTCGGCATCAACGAGGCGGGCGCGGTCGCGGCGTTCACCGCGGCGGGCACCTCGTACGCCACACACGGCGAGCCGCTCATCCCGGTGTACGTCTTCTACTCGATGTTCGGGTTCCAGCGCACCGGCGACGCGCAGTGGGCGGCGGGCGACCAGATGGCGCGCGGCTTCATCATCGGCGCCACCGCCGGACGCACGACGCTGACCGGTGAGGGCCTCCAGCACGCCGACGGCCACTCGCTCCTGCTCGCCTCGACCAACCCGGCGACCGTGTCGTACGACCCGGCCTACGGGTACGAGATCGCGCACATCGTCCGCTCGGGCATCGAGCGCATGTACGGCGGCAACCACCCCGACCCCAACGTCATGTACTACCTCACGGTGTACAACGAGCCGCTCGTGCAGCCGGCCGAGCCCGAGGGCGTGGACGTCGACGGCATCGTGCGCGGCATCCACCGCGTCTCGACCGCCGAGGGCGAGGGCCCCAAGGCTCAGCTCCTGGCGTCGGGCGTGGGAGTGCCGTGGGCGCTCGAGGCGCAGCAGCTGCTGCGCGACGACTGGGGTGTGCAGGCCGACGTCTGGTCGGTCACCTCGTGGAGCGAGCTGCGCCGCGACGGCCTGGCCGCCGACGAGCACAACTTCCTCCACCCGGAGGAGGACCCGCACACCGCCTACCTGACCGAGAAGCTGAAGGACGCCGCCGGCCCCGTGGTCGCGGTCAGCGACTTCATGCACGCCGTCCAGGACCAGATCCGTCCGTGGGTGCCGAACCGCTTCGCGACCCTCGGTGCCGACGGCTTCGGCTTCTCCGACACGCGCGCCGCGGCCCGTCGCTTCTTCAAGATCGACGGCCCCTCGGTCGTGGTCCGGACGCTTCAGGCTCTTGCCGAAGAGGGTGCGGTCGACCGCAGCCTCGCCGCGCAGGCCATCCAGAAGTACCGTCTGCACGACGTGACCGCCGGTACGAGCGGGAACGCGGGCGGCGAGAGCTGACCTGCGGATGGGCAAGTCCACCGAGGTGATGGACAAGGTCGAGACGCTCGCCTGGCTGCGACGCATCTCCGGCGACCTCGCGACCGTCACCATCAAGCGCCTCGAGGAGACGCTGCCCTGGTATGCCGAGATGCCACCGGCCCGACGGTCCGCCGTCGGGCTGGTGGCCCAGGCCGGCATCACGTCGTTCATCTCGTGGTACGACGAGCCCGGCTCCACGCCGTGGATCGCATCCGACATCTTCGCGGCAGCCCCGCGCGAGCTGCTGCGCAGCGTCAGCCTGCAGCAGACCCTGCAGCTCATCCGCGTCACCGTCGAGGTGACCGAGGAGCGGGTCGCGGGCAAGGGCGAGCACCTGCGCGAGGCGATCCTGCTGTACTCGCGCGAGGTGGCTTTCGCCGCGGCCGACGTCTACGCCCGCGCCGCCGAGGCGCGCGGCCTCTGGGATGCGCGCCTCGAGGCTCTCGTGGTCGACTCGATCCTCACGGGCGAGGCCGACGAGGAGCTGCCGAGCCGCATCGCCGCCCTGGGCTGGCACGGCCACGGCGAGGTCGCAGTCCTCGTCGGCACGACTCCCCCGCAGTTCGACGTCGACCAGCTCCGTCGCACGGCGCGCAAGCTCGGCGTCGACGTCCTGATCGGCGTGCAGGGGTCGCGTCTCGTGCTCGTCGTCGGGCGCGCCGAGCCGTCGGCCGTCGCCGACGACGCCGTGACCGACCTCCCGTTCGGCGAGATCGCACGCCGCCTCGAGCCCGGCTTCGGAACCGGATACCTCGTGCTCGGCCCGACGGTGCCGGCGCTCGTCGACGCGAGCCAGAGCGCTCGGGCCGCCCTCGCCGGATTCGCGGTCGCGCGCGCCTGGCGTCACGCTCCTCGCCCTGTCGAGGCCGACGACCTCCTCCCCGAGCGAGCCCTCGCCGGGGATCCCCTGGCCAAGATCACCCTCGTCGAGCGCATCTACCGCCCGCTCCAGTCGCACAGCGCCGACCTCGTGTCGACGCTGTGGGCGTACCTCGACAACGGCCGTTCGCTCGAGGCCACTGCGCGTGAGCTGTTCGTCCACCCGAACACGGTGCGCTACCGCCTCAAGCGCGTGTCCGAGGTCATCGGCTGGGACGCCACCGGACCTCGCGAGGCGCTGATCCTGCAGACGGCGCTGATCCTCGGATCGATCGGGACGGATGCCTCCCGCCGCCGTCCGCCGGCCCGCCGCAACCCTGCGTGATCTCTGCGTCAGTGTGGGCCACGCACAAAGCAGCGCGTGATTCTTGTGACGGTGTCGCCAGAACGACCTTTCTGATCCTTGACAGGATGGAACGGTGAGAATCGCGGTCTTCCCCGGACAAGGCTCCCAGTCCCCCGGCTTCCTGACTCCCTGGCTCGAATCGGACGGCGCGGCGGACCGCCTCGCTCAGTACTCCGAGTGGTCCGGCGTCGACCTCGTCGCCGCCGGCACCGAGTGGGACGCCGACCAGATCCGCGACACCCAGGTGGCGCAGCCGCTCATCGTCGCGGCCAGCCTGCTGTCCTGGAACGCGCTGCCCGACCGTGAGCGCATCGGCGGCGTGGCCGGGCACTCCGTCGGCGAGTTCGCCGCCGCCGCGGCGGCGGGAGTCCTCAGCGAAGAGTCCGCACTCACCCTCGTCGGCATCCGGGGCCGCGCGATGGCGGAGGCGGCAGCGGCCGCCGAGACCGGGATGAGCGCCGTGATCGGCGGAGACGAGGCATCGGTCCTCGCGCGCCTCGAAGAGCTCGGCCTCTCCCCCGCGAACTACAACGGTGGCGGCCAGCTCGTCGTCGCCGGCGCACTCGACGCCCTCCAGACCCTCGCCGCCGAGCCGGTCGCCGGAACGCGTGTGATCCCGCTGCAGGTCGCGGGCGCCTTCCACACCCACTACATGGCGCCGGCGGTCGAGGCTCTGCGTGATGCCGCGACCGACCACGACGTCTCCGATCCCGGTGTCACGCTGTGGACCAACCGCGACGGCTCCGCCGTATCGTCGGGCCGTGCGTTCGTCGACCTTCTCGTGGACCAGGTCGCCTCGCCGGTGCGCTGGGACCTCTGCATGGCGTCTTTCGCCGATGCCGGGGTATCGGGCATCGTGGAGCTGTCCCCCGCGGGCACGCTCGTCGGGCTCGCGAAGCGCGCGCTCCGCGGAGTCCCCGCCGTCGCCGTCAAGACGCCCGCTGACCTGGAGGCCGCCGCCGCGCTGGTGGCCGCCGACGCCTGACCGGAGTACCCCCGCATGACCCGCAGCCTCATCCAGCCCACCGGTGCCGCCCACACGCGCATCTACTCATACGGCGCCGCCCGTGGCGAGATCGCGGTGCCGAACGACGACCTCATCGGCCCGATCGACTCGAGCGACGAGTGGATCCGTCAGCGCACCGGCATCGTCACGCGCACTCGTGCGCTGGCCGAGACCGACGCGATCGACCTCGCGACCGATGCCGCCCGCGAGGCGATCGAGCGGTCCGGCGTCGACGCGTCGCAGGTCGACGCCGTCATCGTCGCGACCATCAGCAACCCGAAGCAGAGCCCGTCGGTGTCGGCGATCGTCGCCGATCGCGTCGGCGCCAACCCCGCCGCGGCGTACGACGTGAACGCCGCGTGCGCCGGCTTCGCCTACGGCGTGGCCCAGGCCGACGCGCTCATCCGCGCCGGCGCCGCGAACTACGCCGTCGTGATCGGCACCGAGAAGCTCAGCGACATCGTCGACCCCGCCGACCGCAGCATCTCTTTCCTGCTCGGCGACGGTGCGGGCGCGGTCGTGGTCGGTCCGAGCGAGACGCCCGGCATCGGCCCCACCGTGTGGGGCTCCGACGGCTCGAAGTCCGAGGCCGTGGGCATGAACCACACGCTGACCGAGTTCCGCGACGGGGTCGCGCCGTGGCCCACCCTGCGCCAGGAGGGCCCCACCGTCTTCCGCTGGGCGGTCTGGGAGATGGTGAAGGTCGCACGCCAGGCGCTCGAGGCTGCGGGGGTCGAGGCATCCGATCTCGCCGCCTTCGTGCCCCACCAGGCGAACATGCGCATCATCGACGAGTTCGCCAAGCAGCTGGGCCTGCCCGACACCGTGCTGGTCGGCCGCGACATCGAGACCACCGGGAACACCTCGGCGGCCTCCATCCCGCTGGCCACGCACCGGCTGCTCGAGGAGCACCCGGAGCTCAGCGGCGGCCTCGCGCTCCAGATCGGCTTCGGCGCCGGGCTGGTTTTCGGCGCGCAGGTGATCGTCCTTCCCTGACGCGGCGAACCGCGACCCTAGACTGATTCCCGGCCCGCTCGGGCACGCCTACCCCTAACAAACAGGAGAATCCCATGGCATTCACCAACGACGAGGTCCTCGCGGGACTCGCGGAGCTCATCACCGACGAGACCGGTATCTCGGCCGACGAGGTCGCGCTCGAGAAGTCGTTCACCGACGACCTCGACATCGACTCGATCTCGATGATGACGATCGTCGTCAACGCCGAGGAGAAGTTCGGCGTCACCATCCCGGACGACGAGGTCAAGAACCTCAAGACCGTCGGCGACGCCGTCACCTTCATCACGTCGAACCAGGCGTAGGACCATCCCGGTGGGGGCCGCGGCCCCCACCGGCCATCATCACGAGGACTCTGATCTCCATGAGCACACCCCGTATCGTCGTCACCGGCATCGGTGCCTCGACCCCCATCGGCGGCACCGCCCCCGAGAGCTGGTCGGCGCTGATGAACGGAGCATCCGGCACGCACACGATCGAGCAGGAATGGGTCGAGGAGTACCAGCTCCCCGTCACCTTCGCCGCACAGGCGCTCGTCCGGCCCGACTCCGTGCTGGAGCGCCCCGTGGCCAACCGCCTCGACCCTTCGGCGCAGTTCGCGCTCGTCGCGGCGTTCGAGGCATGGGAGGACGCGGGCAAGCCGGAGGTCGAGCCCGAGCGGTTCGCCGTGGACTTCGCGACCGGCATCGGGGGCCTGCAGACCACGCTCGCGGGCTGGGACACGCTCAAGACCAAGGGACCTCGCCGCGTCATGCCGATGAGCGTCCCGATGCTCATGCCGAATGCGCCGGCCGCGGCCGTCTCGATGCACCTGAACGCCCGCGCCTACGCGCGCACCGTGGCTTCGGCGTGCGCATCGAGCACCGAGTCGCTCGTCAACGCGTTCGAGAGCCTTCGCGCGGGTCGCGCCGACGTCATCATCGCGGGGGGCGCCGAGGCGGTCATCCACCCGCTCACCATCGCCGCGTTCGCCGCGATGCAGGCGCTGTCCAAGCGCAACGACTCCCCCGAGACCGCGTCGCGCCCGTACAGCGTCGACCGGGACGGTTTCGTCATGGGCGAGGGCGCGGCAGCGCTGGTCCTCGAGACCGAGGAGCACGCCAAGGCCCGCGGCGCGAAGATCTACGGCGAGGTCGTCGGCGGCGGCGTGACGGCCGATTCGTACCACATCACGGCTCCGGAGCCCGAGGGGCTGGGCGCCTCGCGCGCCGTGCGCCTCGCGCTCGAGCAGGCGGGTGCCACGCCCGACGAGGTCACGCACATCAACGCGCACGCGACGTCCACTCCCACCGGCGACATCGCCGAGTACAAGGCGCTCCTGAGCGTCTTCGGCGACCGCGTACACGAGATCCCCGTCTCGGCGACGAAGGGCGCGACCGGTCACCTGCTGGGCGGCACGGGCGCGCTCGAGGCGATCTTCACGCTCCTCGCGCTGCGCGAGCGCCAGGCGCCGCCGACCATCAACGTCAGCACGCAGGACCCCGACATCCCGCTGCGCATCTCGGACGCCCCGATCGCCCTCGGTGCGGGCGATCAGCTCGCGATCAGCAACTCGTTCGGCTTCGGCGGTCACAACGCCGTCGTCGCCTTCCGCTCGGTCTGACGACCCGCGACGCGAAGACGCCCCCGGCGATGCCGGGGGCGTCTGTCGTGTCAGGCGGCGGTTCGCGGTCCCGCGACCCGGGATTCATGGCCTCCGAGCCTCGGTAGTGGCGCCTCACGCCGCCTGCGTCTGTGGGGTTGTGGGCGTCAGCCGACCTTGTGCAGCCAGACGACGGGCGCATCGTCGCTCGCGTGGCGGAACGGCTCGAGCTCCTCGTCCCAGGCTGCGCCGAGCGCGACATCGAGTTCGCGCTGCAGCTCGAACGCGTCGCCGCCGGCGATCTCCATCGCGTAGCGGATGCGGTCCTCGCCGATGACGACGTTGCCCGCGGTGTCGGTCTGCGCGTAATGGATGCCGAGGCCCGGCGTGTGCAACCAACGGCCGCCGTCGCTGCGGGGTGTGGGATCCTCGGTGACCTCGAAGCGCAGGTGCTCCCACCCGCGGATGGCGGTGGCCAGGGCCGAGCCGGTCCCGGCGGCGCCTTCCCAGTAGAACTCTGATCGCCGGCTGCCGGTCAGCACCGGCTGATCCGCCCAGTCGAAACTGACGGCGCGGCCGAGGGCTCGCCCGACAGCCCACTCAAGGTGGGGGCACAACGCCCGTGGCGCGGAGTGGATGAAGATCACCCCACGCGCTTTATGTGTCGCCATGATCTCTCCGTTCGTCAGGTGCGTCTTCCCCTACGACCTGTGACGGTGTCATGACGTGCTGTTCGGTTGTGCTGCCGCCATTATCGCGGAGAGGGCCCGGGAATCACAAGACTGTGATTCCCGGGCCCTCTCCGATCGGGCGGGTGGTGCTCAGGCCTCGCTCATGGCCTGGACCTCGGCCTTGCCCTTGGCGGCGTAGTACGCGGCGCGCGCGGCGTCACGGCGGGTCTGCTCGGCCTGACCGGCGTCGAGCACCTCCTGCGCGACCTCGAACTGCGGCGCGGTCGGCACCGCGTGGTACTTCTCCATGTAGGCGTCGAGCTCGGGGCCCGACTCCCAGGAGGTGATGAGGCAGTAGCGCGGCTCGGTGCCGTCGTGGTGCACGGCGTGCCACAGGCGCTGCGTGTCGACGATGAGCTGGGCACCGGCGGGAAGCGCCACGCGGTACTCGATGCTCGGGTCGGTGCGGTTCTCACGCAGCACGAAGTAGGTGTTCTTGTCGTCGGTGAGGTTGAAGAAGCCGCGCACGACCCAGCCGGTGCCGTCGGGGTTGAGGCGGTTGTTGTCGTCCTGGTGGAGGTTGTACAGCGCGTCGGCGTAGGTGTTGGGCTGCAGCTCGATGATGCGGCAGCGGCCGACGTTCGAGCCGGGCTCCTGCGCGCGGCGCGTCAGGGTCGGCGCCTTCTCGGTCTGCTCGGGGATCCAGACGCCGTCCTTGTCGGTGCGCGGCGGCGTGTGGTTCCAGAACCCGTTGCACTCGATCTCACCCTTGGCGGACGCGAGCGGCGCGAAGCGGGTGTCGCCCGACGACTTCCAGTCGACGTACTCGATCGACAACCACTCCTGCGGGTCGATCTCCTCACCGTAGGAGTCGAGCACCACGAAGCCGGTCTCGTCGAGAGCGGCGGACTTGATGTAACCCATGACGAATCATGCCTTTCGGTCAGTGAGCCAGCACGTTTTAACAGGCTCAACTTAGGTAAGCCTACCTCGGGGGTCTGGACGCCCCCGAAGCCCGCGCCGTGAATAACAGGCGGCCGTCGTGCGCCCGCTTCGTGGCGGGGAGCCCGGCCTAGACTGGACGGGCCATGGTCACTGCCACGAACGTCGATGCCACTGCTGTCAACACCATCGGCTGGCTCTCCGCCGCGGACTGGACGATCGTCGTCCCGGTGTATCAGCGGCAGTACCGGTGGGACATCGGGGGGTGCGAACAGCTCCTCGCCGACATCCGTGCGGTGGCGGATCTCGACGATCGGCAGATGCATTTCATCGGGTCGATCCTCTCTTCCGCGAGCGGCGAGGGATCCGACGCCGAACTCGTGCTCATCGACGGGCAGCAGCGGACGACGACGCTCATGCTGCTCGTCGCCGCCCTGCATCACACCGTGCGCGAGGCGGATCCCGACCTCGCCGATCAGCTGCAGCGGGTGCTCGTGCACTCGCACGACGCGACGCGTACGAAGCTGCGCCCGCACCGCGCGTGGGCCTCGGTGTTCGAGCGCGTCGTACTCGACCTCCCCCTCGCGGCGGGCGAGCACCGAGATTCGCGGTTCGACGACAACTACGCGTTCTTCCGCAGTCAGATCAGCCTCGAGGAGGCGCCCCACATCTGGCGAGGGCTCCAGAAGCTCGAGCACGTGGCGATCACCCTCGGCGCCGGCGCCAACGCCCAGCAGATCTTCGAGAGCCTCAACTCCACCGGGGAGCCGCTGCGCGACCACGAGCTCATCCACAACTACGTGCTGATGGGTCTCAACCACTCCGAGCAGCGGGAGATCGAAGCCGACTACTGGCAGGCGATCGAGCAGAACACCGGTGATTCGATCGCGGAGTTCTGGAGGCAGTACCTCGTCATGCGGACCGGTCGGGAGGTCACCGTCGTCGGCGGCCGCGGCGTGTACGACGCGTTCCGTCACGAGTTCCCGCGGCTCGACTTCGAAGGGCTCCTGCGCCACGCCGACGAGTGGCGGGAGCTCTCCCGCGTGTACCGCATCCTGCTGCGGCCGACGGAGGCGCCGGATGCCGAGATCACGCGTCACCTCGCCTACCTCGGCACTTTCGGCACGGGCATGTACCCGCTCGTGATGCGGGCGTACCGCGACTTCGAGCTCGGCTCGCTCGGGCGCGAAGAGCTGATCCACACGCTTGAGATGGTGCAGTCGCTGCTCGTGCGCCGCGCGGTGGTCGGCACCGGCGTGGATCGCCTGGTCGCGCGTCTCTGCCGTGCGCGCGAAGAGGGCGCCGGCGCGCTCGTGTCGGCGATCTCGCGCATCACGCCGTCGGACGAGCGGATCGCGGTGGCACTGAAGTACTCGGAGCTCCCCCATGCGGCCTACGTCCTCGGCCGGATCGCCGGTGTCGACAGCGCGGGCGGCCTCGACGTCGAGCACATCTTCCCGCTCGCCCCCGGCGACGGCTGGTCGGGCGACGGGGTGCGCGAGTGGGCGTCGTACACCGACGACGAGCAGAACAGCCATCGCGCCCTCGCGAACACGATCGGCAACCTCACGGTCCTCGAGGAGGATCTCGCCCTCCGCGCCTTCGATCGCTCGTTCCCCGAGAAGCAGGCGCTGTACGCGCGCAGCGCCGTCGCCACCACCGCCGAACTCGCCGCGCTCCCGTCCTGGGGCACGGCGGCGATCGCCGACCGCTCGGCGCAGCTCACCGGCCGGTTCGTCGAGGTCTGGAAGCGTCCGGGGGGTCCGGCGATCGACGACGACGGCCTCACCCCGATCCTCGACGCCGTGCGCCGTCGCGGATGGCCTCCGGGGTGGCACCGGGAGTGGTCGTACGTCGAGTACTGCGGCGAGCACTGGGAGGTGCCCGACGTCAAGTACCTCTTCAACCGCGTCTTCAAGCGGCTGTGGGCGGATTCCCGCGACTCGGTCGTCGCGTACAGCGCGCGCCGGGGTGGTCCGGTCTACACGGCGCAGTCCTGGAACGGCCAGTGGGACCGTCTCGACGACGAGCACTCGCTCTACATGGGCTGGGACTCCAGCTACATGCTCAGCGCCGTGCAGGGCGTGCTCGAAGAAGCAGGACTCGCCCCCGAGGTCTTCGTCAAGTACTCCTACATCGGCAACGCGATGTGAGAACGGGACGGATGCCTCGGCTCGAGGCATCCGTCCCGTTCATCGTGGCCGGGGCGTCACTCGAAGGTGACGGCGGCGTCCTCGTTGTTGAGCACGATCACCGGGGTGATCGAGGGGTGTCCGGCGGCCTGGATCTTCGCGAGGTCGAAGCGCAGGAGCGGCGTGCCCGCCGTGACCTTCTGGCCCTTCTCGACGAGGGTCTGGAATCCGTCGCCCTTCATGCCGACCGTGTCGATGCCGACGTGGATCAGCAGCTCGGTGCCGTCGTCGAGGACGAGCGCCACCGCATGGCTGCTGTCGAACGTGGCACCGATCGTGCCGTCAGCGGGTGCGACCACGGTGTCGCCGGTCGGCTCGATCGCGACACCCGGACCCATGATCCCCTGCGCGAACGTGGGGTCCGGAACCGCCGAGAGCGGCACGACCTTGCCCTCGAGCGGCTGGCGCAGCTTGACGACGGTGGTCGTCGGCGCATCCGTCAGCACCGCGGTGCCTCCGGCGGCCGGCGGTGCAGCGGGCTCGGCCGCGACCACGGGGGCCTCGGCTTGACCCGTGATGATCTGCTCCATGGCGTCCTTCACGAACTGGACGTTCGTGCCGTAGATCACCTGCACCGACTTGCCGCCCGGCTTCATCGTGCCGGCGGCGCCGGCGCGCTTCAGAGCGGCCTCGTCGACCTTGTCGACGTCGTTGATCTCCATCCTCAGGCGGGTGGCGCAGTTGTCCAGGTCGAGGATGTTCTCCTTGCCGCCCAGCGCGTCGATGAAGCGGCTGCCGGTGACGAGGTACTTCTGGTCGACGTTGTGCGGGTCGAACTCGGTGCCCTCCTCGAGGATGTTGTCGTCCTCGCGGCCCGGCGTCTTGAGGTTGAACCGCTTGATGAAGAAGTAGAACACCCCGAAGTAGATGAAGAACCAGAAGACGCCCATGACCGGGATCAGCCACGGGTTCTGCGCCATCGGGTTCGTCCAGTTGAGCACGAGGTCGACGAATCCGGCGGAGAAACCGAAGCCCATCCGGACCGGGAGGATCGCGCTGATCGCCATCGAGATGCCGGTGAAGACCGCGTGCACCACGTACAGCACCGGAGCCAGGAACATGAACGAGAACTCGAGCGGTTCCGTGACGCCGACGAAGAACGAGGCGATCGCGGCGGACAGCAGGATGCCGTACGTGATCTTCTTGCGCGTGCTCTTGGCGGTGAGGTACATCGCCAGGGCGGCGCCGGGCAGACCGAACATCATGATCGGGAAGAAGCCCGTCATGTACTGACCGGTGACGCCGTACGTGCCCGTCCCCGCCAGGAAGTTGTTCAGGTCGTTGATCCCCGCGACGTCGAACCAGAACACCGAGTTCAAGGCATGATGCAGGCCGATCGGGATGAGGAGCCGGTTGAGGAATCCGTAGATGCCGGCGCCGAGCGGTCCGAGGAAGGAGATCCACTCGCCGAACGTGACCAGTCCGCCGTAGACCCACGGCCAGACGAAGAACAGGATGGCGGCCAGGACCAGCGAGAAGCCCGCCGTGACGATGGCCACCGAGCGCTTGCCGGAGAAGAACGACAGTGCGTCGGGCAGCTTGGTGTCTTTGAACCTGTCGTAGCAGAACGCGCCGATCAGGCCGCAGAGGATGCCGACGAAGACGTTCTCGACGTTGGCGAACGCGGCGGGGACCTCGTTCACGTCGTTCACGCCCATGAACAGCATCACGGATTCAGGCTTCAGCAGCGTGGTCACGACCAGCCAGGACACCACGCCCGCGAGCGCGGACGTGCCGTCGCTCTTCTTCGCCATGCCGATCGAGATGCCGACGGCGAACAGCAGCGCCAGATTCGCCAGCAGGGAGATTCCGGCGGTGTAGAGGAAGTCGACGACGACTCCGCCGCCGATGGTGCCTTTGATCCAGTTGCTGATGCCGACCAGGATCGCGGCCACCGGCAGCACGGCCACCGGGAGCATGATCGATCGGCCGAGCCTCTGCAGGAACTTCATTGTTCGCCTCCATCAGGAGCCAAGGGACAGTTGATGTCGCTGACGCTACAGCCAAACCCATTCGCGCGTCACTGGGTCCCCCCTCCGAAAGTTAGGGGTATGAACGAATTTCTCATCGACCCGTGATCCGGGGCCTGAGAAAGGCTGAGGTCCGTCGCAACCCCCCGGGGTGGGGGCGGGCTCCGTT